>CALVIQ010000110.1 GCA_944331815.1 uncultured Bacilli bacterium | reverse complement strand
ACTGGTGCTAAAAAATATCGTAAAGCCAATTACGATTTAGAAATACCTTATATTGATGATGAACCATTAGAAGCTTTAGAGCAAGAATTAATGGATTAATAAAAACACCTATTTTCTAGGTGTTTTTGTGTATGTTTTTTCTTTTTCTTCAACTTCACTTTGTATTAGAGATTCTTTTAAAGTTTTTAATTCTTCAATTTGTTTTCTATAAGGACTAATACTTAAGTCTTCATCATCAGTTTTTAATTCTTCAATTTTTTCAATTATATTTTCTTTTTTCTTCTTTTCTTTTTTATTATCTATCATATAATATTGAATAGCTGTACTTAATTGTAAAACATTTGTACCACAAGTAAGAACAAATAAAGATAAAGGAAAATTTAAAGCTTTCACTAAATACGTTGAAGCTAAAAATACATATAAAATAGTTGTTTTGAATTTACCCAATAAAGTTGATTTAGGATTATTACCTTTCAAATAGGAGTTAGCATTGATGCTTCCTATTATAACTTCTAAAATAATAGTTGAAATTATTGACAAAGGATTTGATATTAAAATAGGTAAAGATATTCCAATTGCAAATAATTTATCGCTAATAGCATCTAATTTTTGACCATATTTACTTGTAGCGTTCCATTTTCTAGCTAAAAGTCCATCAAAAAAGTCAGTTAATCCTAATATACTAGCTATAATTGTAGAAATAACAAAGTTTCCTATTAAAGCACTAGGAAGAAGTAAAAAAGGTGCTAGAATTCTAGATTTAGTTAAAATGTTAGGTATCATTAATTTTATTTTTTTTCTAATATTTTTTTCTTCTTTTATTTTTTTTATATAAATTTTTTTATCATAATTATATTCTTCTAAAGCTTTTTTAAACATAGAAATTCTCCTTTGTATAAGTATTTTATCATATTTTAATCAATTTTTAACATAATTTATCATATAATGTAGTGTATCTTTTGATACAATTAGAAAGCTCGTAGGATTACGGCTTTCTTTTTTTATGTAAAAATGTGGTAATTATTATTTTTGATGTGCAAAATTTGTCAAATAATGTTATAATTATATAAGGTGATGATATGAAACGACTAATTTGCTTATTAGTTTTAATAGGTGTTATATTATCAATTTTTCCTTTTATAATTTCCGCTACGAATGTCTATGGAATTGTTGAAACTGAAAATAATTTAGGAGTTAGAGTAAGAAGCGGGGCTGGAACTGATTTTAGTGTTATTGGTACTGGTTTTGGTGAAGGAGCAGTAGTTAAAATATTAGATGAAATATCAACACAAGATAGTTCTACAGGCTGTGCAAGCGGAAAATGGTATAAGGTAGAATATAATCAAGATAATTATACTGAAGGCTATGTTTGTACTAGTTATATCGAAAAACGTGAAAGTGCACCTGTTACAGGGTATTTAAAAGGTAAAATTAATTCTTCAATTGGTGTTATTGTAAGAGAAGGTGCTAGTACAAGCTATAGTTCTATTAGTGATGGTTTGGCCAATGGTAGGATTGTAACAATATTAGATACTGTCGATTCGGCTAATAGTAAAGATACTTGTGGAAGTAAAAAATGGTATAAAATTTCTTATGCCGATAGTGATACTGGATATGGTTATGTTTGTACAACTTATGTTGAATTAGTTGAAAGTACTGTTGATCCTAATTATGATTACGAAAAAGAATTAGCAAAATTTCCAGAAAGTTATCAAAAATATTTAAAAGAATTGCATGATGATCATCCATCTTGGAAATTTTATGCTATCGATACTAATTTAAAATTTGATAGTGTAGTAAAAGCACAGGCAACTGGTTCTAAAAGTTTAATTTGGACAAGCAATGAAGGATGGCGTTCAACTAAAGAAGGAGCTTATAATTGGCGAACTGATACTTGGAAAGGATATGATGGTGATTCTTGGAAAGCAGCAAGTGAAGGTATAGTTGCCCATTACTTAGATCCTAGAAATTTTTTAAATGAAACTAGAATATTTATGTTTGAAGATTTAACTTATCACAATTATCAAAATGAATCTGGTGTTCAATCAGTTTTGAATGGAACATTCATGTCTGGAACATTTAGTTATAATGGTGGAAGTAAAAGATATTCAACTACATTTGTTGAAGCAGGACAATATTCAGGAGTTAGTCCTTATGTTTTGGCTGCGAGAGTAAAACAAGAGGTAGTTATTAGTGGCGGTAAAGCAAGTGGTAGTGCGTCTGGTAAAGTTTCTGGATATAAAGGATATTATAATTTCTTTAATGTTAATGCCTATGCAGCTAATGGTAATGATGCAGTTATCAACGGATTAATATATGCTAAAAAAAGAGGATGGAATAACCCATATATTTCAATTTTAGAAGGATCAGTTCATTTAGGAGATAATTATATATTAAGTGGGCAACAAACTTTATATTTTCAAAGATTTAATGTTAATCCTGCATCAGATAGTACAATTAATACTCATCAATATATGACTAACATTCAAGCACCATATTCTGAATCTTCTACAACTTATTCAGCATATGTAAAAAATGGTGATATTGATGAAGCAATAGTATTTTATATTCCGGTTTATGATAATATGAAAGAAACTAATTATGCTCAGCCCAATAAAGGAAATCCTAATAATTGGTTATCTAGTTTAAAAATAGATGGTAAATCTGTTACCGGTTTTGATGGCGAAATAACTTCATACGATTACAATACTAAAAATAGTAGTATTAAAATTACAACAACTACTGTAAATAGTAAGGCTAAGGTTAGTGGTAATGGAATAATTAATTTAAATGATGGAATGAATAAATTGAATGTTGTTGTTACTGCTGAAAATGGTGATAAAAGAACTTATGTATTAAATGTTAATAAAATAACAGAAGAAATAGAAAATCCTACAACAATAGATGAAATAATTGATCAACTAAGTGTTAAAGTAAATGGAAATATAATGAGTGGTATTGAAATAGGGACAACTTATAGTTCATTTAAAGATAAAGTTTATAAATATAATAATCAAGCAACTGTAACATTAAGTAATGCAGATGGTAAAGTAAAAACAACAACTTTTGCAACAGATGATAAATTAACTATTACTATTGGTGAAGAAACTAAAACTTATCAAATATTAATTCTTGGTGATTTAGATGGTTCTGGCGATGTAACATTAGCAGATTTACTAGAAGTTCAAAAAATAATATTAGAAAAATCTAATATATCTGGCATTTATTTAAAAGCAGGGGATATAAATAAAGATGGTAAAATAGACTTACACGATTTATTATATGTTCAAAAGCATATCTTAGGCGATAAAATTAAACAATAGGAGGTATAAATGAAAAAATTTTTAATTTTATTATTTACAATGTTTATTTCGTTTTGTATTCCTGTAGTAGCTGATGCAGCAACTGCAAATATAAAAGTTACAACTAATCGTTCTAGTTTGATTATTGGAAATACTTTTACAGTAACTGTTACTGTATCTTCTTCTACACCGATGGCTAATTGGGAATTCAATTTGAAATATGATACTTCAAAATTATCTTTTGTTAAATCAGATCATGATTTTCATGTTGTAGGATTAGATATGACAGAAAAACAAAAGACTGCTTCATATACTTATACTTTTAAAGCCAAAGCATCTGGTACTGCTAGTATATCAATTAGTTCAGCTTCTGTAATGGGTTGGAATGGTGAAATGAATTTAAATAAAAGTGGTGCCAGTGTTAAAATAATGAGTCAAGAACAAGCCGAAGCAAATTATAGTAAAAATGATTATTTATCTAATTTGGAAGTAGAAGGTGCTACATTAAGTCCAAAATTTGATAAAAATACAATGGAATATACAGTTGAATTAGAACCAAATACTAAAAAAATTGTTGTTAATGCTACTAAAGAAGATAGTAAATCCAGTATATCAGGAACTGGTGAAATAGAAGTAAGTAAAGGTGCTAATAAAATAGAAGTTGTTGTAACTGCTCAAAAAGGTAATACAAGAACATATGTTATAAATGCAATCGTAAAAGAATTAGATCCAATTGAAGTAACAATAGATAATAATACTTTTAGTGTTATACAGGAAGAAGAATTTTTACTAAAACCAAATGATTATTTTGAGCAAACGACGACTTTAATTAATGGTAAAGAAGTTCCTGCATTTTATAATGAATTAGCTAATATAACTTTAATATGTTTAAAAGATTCTGAGGGAAATACTAATTTTTATATAGTAAATGAAAATGAATATACATTATATAATGAAATTAAATTTAATTCTTTAACAATTCAATTATTAGATATGGATAATTCATTAATACCAAAAGGATATAACGAAACAACAATTACTATTGGCGATAAAACTGTAACAGCATATAAAAAAGATGGTTATGAATATCCATTAATATATGGTTTAAATTTAGAAAATGGTATTAAAAGTTTATATAAATATGATTCTAAGGAAAATACTTTACAAAGATATGAAGATGTAACTATTGATGATAATCTATATTTTAATTCTTTAGTTGGAATGTTTGGATTTATAATTGTTTCTTATATTATATTTATAGTGTTATTAATTAATAAAAATAAACAACAAAAGAATTTTTTAGATAAAACAATGAGGATGAATATAATAGATGTAAATAATAATACACTTGAAAATGTTTTAGATGTAAAAACTAAAAACCAGTTGAAACGTGAAAAAAAGTTAGCTAAAAAAGAGGCTAAAAAAAATAAGAATCAAGTTGTAGAAGAAACTGACAATAAAGAAAAAATGGCTAGTTTATAGTCATTTTTTTATTAAAAAATCTTTTATTTCTTCAGGATCTTTATCATTAAATATAATATCATAAATTAAATTAATAATTGGAATATTTACTTTTTTATTATCTAGTAATTTGTAAATTGATTTTAATGTGTATAATCCTTCAATAGTAGTATTTGCTTTATATTGTTCAATTATTTCATTTGGAGTTTTTTCACCAATCATTTTACCAAATCTAAAGTTTCTACTTTTAATACTTGTTGCTGTCAATAATAAATCACCAAATCCGGCAAAAGATAAAATAGTATTTTTATCGCCATCTAAAGATTTAATAATTTCTTTCATATCGTGTAAAGCTTCTGTTATAAACATTGCTTGTGTTGATTCTGGTAAACCCATACCATCTATCATACCTGCTGCAATTGCAATAATATTTTTAACAGAACCACAAATTTCAATACCAACAACATCATCAGTTACACGCAATTTTAAGTATTTATTTTGTAAAGCTTTTATTACTACTTTTTTTGCATCTTCATTTTTAGTTGCTAAAGAAAGACCAATTGGTACTTTTTTTATTATATCAACTGCAAAACTAGGACCAGATATAACTGCTATTTTATCAGTTTTAATATATTTTTTTACAACATCATCAACAAATAGACAAGTATCTTGTTCAATACCTTTACTTGCAATACAAATAGGTTGATTTTTGTAGTATTTATTTAGTTCTTTTGATACATTATCAACAAATCCAGCAGGAACAGCAATTATTATTAACTCTGTATCTTTAACTGCTTCTTGTAAATCATTAGTATATTTTAAATTGTTAGGCAAAATAAAGTCTGGTAAAACTCTACTATTTGTATGTTTTTCTTTTAATTCTTTTAATTCACTATCCATTTTTGTCCATATTGTAATGTCATGGTTATTTTCATTAACCATTGTTGCTAAAGCTAATCCATATGCTCCAGCACCTAAAATTGTTACTTTCATATATACACCTCAATATCATTTTAACACATTTTGTCATTAATTTTACAAAAATCTACATTTTAATAAAGATATGTGTTATAATTTATATAGTTACTTGAGGTGATTATTTTGACTTTATTTATTTGTTTGTTGAAATTTAATTTAAAAGTAGTATATTTCTTTTTGAAGTTATTACCTACAAAAAATAAAATTGTATTCATTAGTCGGCAATCAAATAATCCTTCGATAGATTTTAAAATGATTGCGAGTAAATTAAAAAAATACCAAGTAGTAATGATAACAAAAAAAATAGAATCAGGATTTTTAAATTATATAAAATATTATTTTAATTTGTATAAACAAATGTATCATTTAGCCACTTCTAAAGTTTGTATAGTAGATTCTTATTGTATACCAGTATGTGTACTTAACCATAAAAATAAATTAGTTATTATCCAAATTTGGCATGCAATGGGAGCAATAAAAAAATTTGGATATCAAACATTATTTAAAGATGCTGGAAGAAATGAAAAAATAGCTAAACTTATGTGTATGCATAAAAATTATGATTATGTATTATCTGGTTCTTTAAATATGATTGAACCATTTAGTGAAGCATTTAATATTGATAAAAATAAAATAATAGTAAATGGCTTACCAAGAGTAGATTATATAGTAAATAATAGAAAAATATTAAAAAATAAAATTAAAAATGATTATAGTGAGTTAAAAAGTAAAAAAAATGTTTTATATGTTCCAACTTTTAGAAGAAATGAACAAATAAAAATAGATGAATTAATTAATAATTTTGATTTTGAAAAATTTAATTTAATAATTAAACTTCATCCTTTAAGTAATACTAAAATAAATAATAGCAAAGTTTTAACGTGTCCAAAATATAATTCTCTTCAATTATTGACAATTGCTGATTATGTTATAACTGATTATTCGGCTATTAGTATTGAAGCAGTTAGTTTAGACATACCTATATACTTATATTTGTATGATTTTGATGAATATGTGGATAAAAATGGCCTTAATATTGATTTGTTTGAAGAATTTGGTAAATATGCAGTTAAAGATATTAAATCAATATTAAAAAATTTAAAAAAAGAAAAATATGATATGAATGTTATTTATAAATTTAAAGAAAAGTATTTAGATCCTGATTACGGAAATTATACTGATAAACTAGTTAAATTTATTAATGATAAAATAGGTGATTCTAATGAATAAAATAAAAAAAATAGTTGTAGATATTTCAAAAAAACATATTATTTTTAGAAAAGTTGTTAGAAAAATTTTATATATTAAAAATGAACTAAAATATTTAAAATATTATTACAAATACAAAATAGATGATAAACTAATATTATTTGAAGCTTATAATGGTAGAAGCTATGCTTGTAGTCCAAAAGCTATATATGAATATATGGTAAATAATAAAAAATATAATGATTATAAATTTGTATGGGCATTTAAGGAATCAGAAAAATATTCTTTAGGAAAAAATACAAAAATTGTTAAAACCAATAGCAAGGAATATTTCAAATATTTGTCTTCATCTAAATATTGGATAGTAAATTCTTTAGTTGATGTTGCAATTAAAAAAAAGAAAAATCAAATTTATTTACAATGTTGGCATGGGACACCTTTAAAAAAATTAAGATATGATATTGAAGTTAAAGGATCTGTATTAAATACAATCAATGAGATTAGAAAAAAAAATGATTTAGATGCAGTTAAATTTGATTATTTTATTTCTCCTTCTAAATTTTGTACAGAAAAATTTACATCAGCGTTTAATTTAAAAAAATTAGGTAAAGAAAATATTATTATTGAAAAAGGTTATCCTAGAAATGATTATTTATTTAATTATAAAAAAGAAGATGTTGAAAAAATAAAAAAAACATTAAAGTTACCTAAAAATAAAAAAATTATTCTGTATGCACCTACATTTAGAGATAATCAACATACTTCTGGTTTAGGATATACTTATAATTTAGGAATTGATTTTGATAAATTAAAAAAAGAATTAAAAAAAGATTATATTATATTATTTAGAACACATTATTTTATTTCAAATTCTTTTGATTTTAGCAAATATAAAGATTTTATTTATGATGTATCAGATTATGATGATATTAATGAATTATATATAATTTCAGATATATTATTGACTGATTATTCAAGTGTTTTCTTTGATTTTGCTAATTTGAAAAGACCAATGTTATTTTATATGTATGATTTAGATGATTATAAAAATAATCTAAGAGATTTCTATTTTGATTTAGATATTTTACCAGGACCAATTGTAAAAACTGAAAATGATTTAATTAATGAAATTAAAAATATTGATGATTATAATAAAATATATAGTGATAAATATAAAAAATTTAATCAAAAATTTAATTATTTAGATGATGGAAATGCCGCAAAAAGAGTGGTTGATGTTATATTTGATCAAAAATCAAAAATTTAAGAAGATTAATATTATTATGTATAAATTATGTGGAGTTTAATATATGAATGAGTTACAAAAAAGATTATTATTATTATTAAAAGAAATTGATGAAATATGTAAAAAAAATAACATTACTTATTATATTGATGGTGGAAGTGCAATAGGAGCTATAAGACATCATGGTTTTATACCTTGGGATGATGATATTGATATAGTAATGACAAGAAATAATTATAATAAATTTGTTCAAATTATAGATAAAGAAATAAAACCTAATAGAAAATTTGAATCATTTGAAAACAATCAAAAATATACAATGTTATATGCAAGGTACTGCGATAAGACAACAACTTCTATTTTAAGAACATCTATGTTATATTTTATATATTAGCATAATAGTTTTATGACAATTTAGTATATTTTAACACTAATTTTAGAAAAAACTATAATTTAATTAAGAAATATGTTATAATTTATATGGATACATTATATTAGATTATGGTTGTATTAATTCATTTATTACAATTAATTAAAATAACGAAAAGTAAATAATGAGATTTATGGTTAATTAAGAAGTAAAAAATTGAAATTAATAATGTTGATGTAACAAAAAAAGTAGTGGAGGTTATATCTGATGAAAAAAATAAAAAAAATCATTAAGAAAATTAACAAAAAAAATTTTGAAAAATTGAAATATATTAATTATTATTTAAAATACAGTATTGATGATAAAATTATTCTTTTAGAATCTCAACAAGGTAGGGAAATTAATGGAAATATTTATTATATTTTAAAAGAATTAACTGAAAATAAATCTTATAATTCATATAAATTATTTTTAACTGTTTTGAAGGAAAATAAGGCAAAAATAAAAAATTTTTTAAATTATAAAGGTATTCAAAATGTAAATTTTATAGAAATAAATACAAAGGAATATTTTAAAATTATTGCTAAAGCTAAATATTTGATTAATGATAATACTTTTTTGCCATTTTTTATTAAAAAGAAAGGACAAGTATATTTAAATACTTGGCATGGAACCCCTTTAAAAAGTCTTGGAAAGAATATAAAAAACGATATGCATAATATCGGCAATACTCAAAAAAATTTTTTGATGTCTGATTACTTATTATATCCTAATCGTTATACAAAAGAGCATATGGTTGAAGATTATATGATTAAAAATTTAGGTTGTGATATAAATATAATTATGAATGGTTATCCAAGAAATAGTGTATTTTTTGATGAAAATCAAAGGAATATTGTAAGAAAAGAAATGGGATTAGAAAATAAGCAGGTTATAGCATATATGCCAACTTGGCGTGGAACTGTTCAAAAACAAATAAACAAAGATCAAAAAATTACTAAAATATTAAACGAATTAGAGAAAAAATTAAAACCTAATCAAGTTTTGTATGTTAATTTGCATCCAATTGAAAAAGCAACTGTTAATTATGATAATTATAAAAATATTAAACCATTTCCAAACAATTATGAAACTTATGAATTTTTAAATATTGCAGATATATTAATCACCGATTATTCAAGTGTATTCTTTGATTTTGCTAATACTAAAAATAAAGTGATATTATTTCCTTACGATAAAGATGAATATTTATCTGATCGTGGACTTTATATGCCATTAGAAGATTTACCATTTCCAATTGTTTATAATATAAATGAATTGGTTAAAGAAATTAATACACCTAGAAAATATGATGATGAAAAATTTACAGTTGAATTTTGTGGATTTGATAATATCAATGCAACTAAACAAATTTGTGAAAAAGTTATATTAAACAAAAATAATGATTTAATAGTTGAAAAGTTAAAAGGTAATGGTAAAGAAAATGTTTTAATATATCCTGGTAATTTAGCTCCCAATGGTGTTACTTCATCTTTAAGAAATTTGTTACAATCTATTGATAAAACTAAAAAAAATTATTATTTGCTTTTAGATTCTAATTCTGTACAAAAATATCAAGACGAATTATATTTACTTTCACAATATGTTGATTATATTACAATTAAAGGTCAAATGAATTTAAATTTATTCAATAAATTAATTTTTTTCTTATTTCGATGTAAAGTTTTAAACGCTTCTGTTTGTATGAAATTTTTAGAAAAATATTATAAACTTGAAATTAAACGAATTTTAGGTGATTCTAAAATTAATACAGTTATACAATTTTCTGGTTATTCTTATAGAAAAATATTGTTATTTAGTTGTTTTAATTGCAATCGTGTTATTTATGTTCATAGTAATATGAAAAAAGAAATTGAAATAAGAAAAAATCAAAGAAATGATGTTTTAAACTACGCTTATAATAATTATGATAAAGTAGCAGTTGTAACTGAAGATTTAATTTCATCGACATTAGAGTTTATGGAAGAAAATAATAAAGGCAAAATTTATATAGCCAATAATATTATTAATTACGACATAATTAATAAGAAAAAAAATCTTCCTGTTAAAATTGAAGAGAATACAGATATGAATGTTTCGTTTAAAAAATTAAATAAAATATTAAATAATAAGTCAAAAAAATTCATAAATGTTGGAAGATTTTCTCCTGAAAAAGGTCAATTTAGATTAATTGAATGCTTTGAGCGATTATGGAAAGAAGATAATTCTATTTACTTAATAATAATTGGTGGACGAGGAGAATTGTATGAAGAAATTGTCGATTATATTTCTAAATTAGAATGTAAAGACAATATTGTTACTATTAAAAATGTAAAAAATCCTTATGCTATTATGAAGAAATGTGATTATTTTGTATTATCGTCATTTTATGAAGGATTTGGTTTAGTTCTTGCTGAGGCTAATATATGTGGATTACCAATTATTTCAACTGATATAGATGGTCCAAAAAAATTTATGGAAAAACATAATGGAATTTTAGTCGAAAATTCAAATGATGGAATTTATAAAGGAATGAAAAAATTATTGGCTAATGAAATAAAAATTATTGATGTAGATTATAAAGAATACAATAAACAAGCAGTAAATCAATTTGAAAAATTATTAAAAAGAAAGGAAAATAAAAAATGAAAAGAATATTAACATATGGAACATTTGATTTATTACATTATGGTCATATTAGATTATTAAAAAGAGCAAAAGCTTTAGGAGATTATTTAATTGTTGCATTAAGTACTGATGAATTTAATGAATTAAAAGGAAAAAAAGCATATCATAATTACGAAACTAGAAAATTAATGTTAGAAGCAATTAGATATGTTGATTTAGTTATTCCAGAAGAAAATTGGGAACAAAAAATAAATGATGTGAAAGAATATAAAGCAGACGTTGTTGTTATGGGAAGTGACTGGGCTGGAAGTGATAGATTTAATTATTTAACTGATTATTGTGAAGTTGTATATTTGGATAGAACAGAAGGTATTTCAACAACTAAAATAAAAGAAGAATTAAAATTACAAAATCCTGTTAATGGAATAAATCAAATTCCAGAACCTGTTAAAGATAATACTAATAAAAAGATAGGATAAATGAATATGAAAAAAAGTATTGTTGATTATTTAGAACAAACTTCTAAAATTTATAATGAAAAAACTATTTTTGAAGAAAAAGATAGTAAAATAAGTTATTTTGATTTTTGTAATGATTCTAAAATTATTGCTACTAATATTTTAGAAAATGATATATATAATAAACCTATTGCTATTTTTATAGATAAAAGTATTGATTGTTTAAAAGCAATGTTTGGAATTCTATATAGTGGCAATTGTTATTGTGTCTTAGATGTTACTTCACCGATAGAAAGATTATCTACTATTATTGATACTTTACAACCAAGTTTAATAATTTCGAATAATAAAAATATTGATACATTAGAAATTTTTGATATAAAAAAAGTTAATATTGATCAATTATCAATTAAATCAATAAACAATAAAAAATTAGAGATAGTTAATTCAAAAAGGATTGATACGGATCCTGCTTATATATTGTTTACAAGTGGGTCAACAGGAGTTCCTAAGGGAACAGTTATTAATCATCGTTCATTAATAAATTATACTAAGTGGTTTGGTACAACTTTTAATATTAATAATGAAACTGTTTTTGGTAATCAAACTCCTTTTTACTTTAGTATGTCAGTTTCTGATGTTTATTCAACAATTATGTTTGGGGCCACTTTAAATATAATACCTAAAATTAATTTTTCTTTTCCTATGAATTTAATTAAATATTTAGATTCTTATAAGATTAATACTATTTATTGGGTTCCATCAGCTCTTAGTATTGTTGCAAATTCTAAAGTTTTTGATTATGTTATACCTAAGTTTTTAAAAAAAGTTTTATTCGCTGGTGAGGTAATGCCAATGCCACAGTTAAATATTTGGCGAAAATATTTACCTAATATTATTTATGCTAATTTATATGGTCCAACTGAAACTACTGATATTTGTGCTTATTATGTTGTAAATCGCAAATTCAAAGATAATGAAACATTACCAATTGGGAATGCTTGTAATAATTTAGAAGTTTTGATAATTACAGAAAATAATAAACAAGCCACAAAAGATGAAGTAGGGGAAATATATGTTAGGGGATCTTTTGTTGGCAACGGTTATTATAATAATTCTGAAAAAACGAGTTTGGCTTTTGTTCAAAATCCTTTGAATAATAATTATCCAGAAATTGTATATAAAACAGGAGATTTAGGAAGAATAAATAAATATGGTGAAATAGAATATTTTGGACGTAAAGATTTTCAAATAAAACATATGGGTTATCGCATTGAATTAGGCGAAATAGAGACTAATATAAATTCATTAGAAGGATTAACTATTTGTGCTTGTATTTATGATAATATTGATAAATTAATAGTGTTATTTTATGAATCACAATTATTATGTGATGACGATGTTATAAAATTTTTAAATAAAAAATTAGTAAAATATATGCAACCTAACAAAGTTATAAAATTGCCTAAGATGTTTTATAACGCAAATGGAAAAATAGATAGGGTAAAATTAAAACAAATTTATGAGGAGATGAGATAATATGAAAGAAATAATAGAAGTTTTAAACGAAGTAAAACCAGGAATAGATTATGCTAATGAAAATAATTTAATTACAAATGAAATTTTAACATCTTTTGATATTGTAATGCTTATTTCATTATTAAATAATAAATTTAATATCAATATTACACCAATGGAATTAATTCCGGAAAACTTTGAAAATGTTGAAGCAATAGAAAAACTAGTAAACTCTTTAAAATAGTAATTTTTATTGATAATTTATGAGTTATATTTCACTAAGTTTTTTGATATTTGTTGTATTATTGATGATAATTTATTATGTATTGCCTAAAAAAATTAGATGGATTGCTATTTTATTAGGCAATATAGTTTTTTTCTTATCTTTAAGTGGTAAGTTAATAATTTATGTATTTTTAGCTTCGTTAGTTGCATTTTTTTCAGCACAATTAATTAACAAGTATGGTAATCATAAAAAGAAAATCGTTTTATTATCAATATTAACAATTTTATCCTTTTTAGCAATTTTAAAATATAATAATTTTATTTCTTCTTTGATTAATCCAATTATTAATATATTCGGTTTAAATATACCATATATGAAATTTATTATGCCGATTGGTATATCATATTATTCATTAGAAATGATAGCTTATGTAGTTGATGTTTATAGAAAAAAAACAATTCCTGAAAAAAATTTTTTGAAATTATTTACATTTTTTACATATTTTCCTAAAATTATAGAAGGACCAATTTGTCGATATAATGATTTAAAAGAAAAAATATTTAGTGATAAGAAATTTGATTATGAAAAAATTATATCAGCTTGGGTATTAATTGGTTACGGATTTATGAAAAAGTTAATTATAGCTGATAGGTTAGGAATTTTTGTAGACAATGTTTTTAAGAATAGTTATACAGGAATACCTGCTATTATGGCTATAATAATGTATACTATTCAAATTTATTGTGATTTTTCAGGTTGTATTGATATTATTAGTGGTGTATCAGAGTTGTTTGATATAAAATTACCTAATAATTTTAGAAGACCTTTTTTCTCACAATCAATTCAAGAATTTTGGCGTAGATGGCATATTACTTTAGGTGAATGGTTAAAAGATTATATTTTTTATCCTATTTCATTATCTAAAATGAATATGAAATTAAATTTATTTGTTAGAAAAATAAAATTTAAACATTTATCCAAATTTATTATAATTGCATTTCCTTTATTTTTTGTTTGGTTTGTTAATGGTTTATGGCACGGAGCAAGTGTAAAATATATATTATATGGATTATATTATTATGTTTTGATGATGTTAGGTGTTTTGTTAAAACCTGTATTAGATAAAATTGTTATTTTCTTTAAAATAAATACTAATGTATGGAGTTTTAAATTATTTAGGATACTAAGAACAATTTTGATTGTTTGTATTGGAATGTTATTATTTAGAAGTGAAAATATAAATCAATTTTTAATTATGTTCAAAGGATTGTTTTCTATTTCAATGGATTTAAGTATTTCTCAATTAGGGTTAAAATTATCAGATTTTTTAATTAGTGGCTTTTTTATTGTTATAATTTTTTGCATTGAACTTTCTTGTGAATTAGGAGTTAATATTCGTGAAAAATTAAATGAACAGAATTTATTATTTAGATGGATTGTTTACCTTTTGATTATTTTTTCTATTTTAATATTTGGAATATACGGTAGAGGCTACGCTGCAAAAAGTTTTATATATGGAGGTTTTTAAATGAAGCAAACTATTAAAAATTTATTTAAATGTATTATTTTCATATTTATTACTTTATTTTTGATATACATAATTGGAATAATACTTACTCCTGAAACTATATCAAAAAGTGGTTTACAAGGACAAACTATTACAACTAAAGGATATTACGAATTACCTCCTAATTCTATTGATGTGTTGTTTTTAGGGGATAGTACTATGTTAAATGCAGTTTCTCCAATGGAACTATGGAATAAATATGGAATAGTTTCTTATAATAATAGTGTTTCTTCTGTTAGAACATATGGAACTTATTATTTATTAAAAGATGCTTTAAAAACTCAAACTCCTAAGTTAGTTGTCATTGATTCTGATACTATGTTTTATAAATATAAATTTAATGAACCACATCAAAGAGCACATATAGACCATTTAAAAGATCCATATATAAAATTTGAATTAATCAATGATAAAAATTATCCATTTTCTTTTATGGATAAGATTTCTGCTTATTTTCCGTTATTTAGATACCATGGTCGTTGGAGTGAATTTAAGTTTGAAGATTTAAAAAAATTAAAAAAAGAATATTATTCAATAACCAAAGGATTTGTTATGGCTTCTTCAGTTAAACCAAGTACAAATGCTGATACATATATGAGTGAATATGATGATAAAATTCAATTTGAAAACAATTCATATGAATACTTAGAAAAGATTTATGAATATTGTCAAGAAAAAAATATTACACTTATGATAATGCAATTGCCTAATAGTAGAGATTGGGGAAAAACTCAAAATAAACTTATTCAAGAATATGCAGATGAACATAACATAAAATTTTTAGATTTCAATACTTTTGATTTTGGTTTGAATTGGGATGAAGATACAAAAGATGCTGGTGCCCATTTAAATGTATTAGGTGCATTAAAATTAAATGAATATTTAGCTGAATATTTAAAAAATAATTTTGACTTACCAGATCATAGGCAAGATGAATTTTATATAAATTGGCATGAAGATTATAAATTATATGAAAAAGAGTTAAACGAATATATTAATATTGCGAATAAAAAAATAGATAAAAATGCAAAAAATAGTCCTTCAAACTATAGAAAATGATTATAAATCTCAAAAGAAAAAAATAATATCTGATGTTATTCGTAAATATTATCATATTGAAGAATATGAATTGTTATATTCAAAAAATGGTAAACCTTATATTAAAAATAACAAAATATATTTAAGTATATCAAATGATAATAATTTATTATTAATTGTTTTTGATACTAAGCCAGTAGGGGCTGATATACAATTTTTTAAAAAAGTTCCGGAATCATTTAAAAGAATACTATTTTTTGATGGACTAGATGATAAAGAAGTAATTACTTTATTTTCGAAAAAAGAATCAATTATTAAATTAATTGATAGCAATATCTGTTATATTAATATGATAGATATAAAAAAATATAAAGTTAAATCATTTATATATGATGAATTTGTTATCAATATTGCAAATTATGATTAATTTTGCAATAATGTAAAATATAGAAATATTTATAAAATTATGATAAAATAGTGTTGGTGATAGAATGCAAAAATTTTTTCAAGATATAAAAAAATATTATAAGTATATTATTTATTCTACTAAGTCAAATTTAAAAACAGAAGTTGCTAATTCATATTTAAATTGGCTTTGGTGGATATTGGATCCGCTATGTTTTATGTTAGTTTATACATTTATAGTTCAAATAGTATTTAAAACTAATGAAGAAAATTTACCAATATTTGTATTAATTGGATTAACTGCTTGGAATTTTTTTAGCACAACAGTTAATTCAAGCGTTAAATTAATTGCTAACAATAAATCAATAGTTACAAAAGTATATATACCTAAGTATATATTATTATTAATAAAAATGTTTACGAATTTGTTTAAGATGATTATTTCTTGGGGCTTAATTTTAATTATGATGTTATTTTTTAAAGTTCCATATACGTTATATATGATTCAATTTTTTCCAGTTTTATTAGTGCTATTTATTTTATCATTTGGTATAGCTTGTATATTGATGCACTTTGGTGTGTTTGTAGAAGATTTAAGCAATGTTATGAATATCGTTCTTAAATTAATGTTTTATTTATCTGGTATTTTTTATGCTATATCAACAAGAGTACCAACTCCATATAATAGAATTTTATTAAATTTAAATCCTATTGCTTTTATAATTGATTCATTTAGAAAAACATTTTTGACTACTCATATAGTTAATTATAGAATGTTGGGAATTTGGTTAATTGTAGGAATAATATTATCAATAATAGGAATTAAAACAATTCAAAAATATGAAAATAGTTATGCGAAGGTGACAAAATGAGTAAAGAAGCCATTACAGTTAAAGACTTACATATAAGTTATAGAACATTGAAAGGATTTTCTATAAAAAAATCTTTATTAAAAATGAAAATGAGCAAATCTGAAGTATTTGAAGCAGTTAGAGGAGTATCTTTCAGTGTTGAAAAAGGAAAAATATTGGGTATAATTGGTAAAAATGGTAGTGGTAAATCTACAATGTTAAGAAGTATAGCTGGTATATTTTCTCCAGATAAAGGAACGATAGATTTGCATGGCAATTCAGTTTCACTATTGTCAATAGGTGTCGGCTTTCAAAATAAATTAACAGGATATGAAAATATATTTTTATCTGGTATGTTATTAGGATTTTCTGAACAACAAATCAAAGAAAAAATCAATGATATAATTGATTTTTCCGAATTAGGGAAATTTATTTATAAACCAGTTTCAAGCTATTCTAGTGGCATGTATTCCAAATTAGCGTTTTCTATAACAGCAATATTAGAAACAGACATAATGTTAATTGATGAAGTATTTAGTGTAGGAGATGTTAAGTTTAAACAAAAAAGTTATAATAAAATGAAAGAGTTAATATCTGATGAAAATAGAACTGTTGTTATTGTATCTCATAGTTTAGAAACTCTAAAAGAATTATGTAATGAAGTATTGTGGCTACATGATGGAAAAGTAAAACAAATAGGTAATCCTGAAACTGTTATTGCAGCATATGAAGAATTTATGAAAAAAGATTAAGTTTAACATTTCTGAAGTTGTAAAATAAAAGTAGACACAAAAAAGATGTGTTTACTTTTTCTTTGGTATAATTTAATAAAGGAGATGAAAAAATGCAAGGAAGACCTAAAGGTGGAAAAAATAAATATTACTCAAAAGA
>CALVIQ010000109.1 GCA_944331815.1 uncultured Bacilli bacterium | reverse complement strand
AAATTTTGAAGTTGTAATTCATCTAAATACATAAAGTCACCTCTTTTTTAATAAATGTCCAAATTTTCGTATTTTATGTATTTATGTACACCCATACTCATATATATATTATATCATAAATAAGCATAAAAAAATCAAAAAAATAGGTATTTAGCCTATTTTTTTAGGATGAGATTTTCTTTTTTTTAACTTCATTAATAACATTGTTGCTCTTAAAATTTGATTTTCTAGAACATTGATAGTAATATTAACTTCATATGATTCACCATTAATAAATTTAATAAGTGAATTTTTCTTGTTTTTAGTATAGTTTTCCACATTATTAACACATATCCAAATACAATTACTTAGTCTCGGTGAACAAGTAGGAAATAATACTACTTCCTTTACTTCATCAACTATAATTGGCAATTTATAGTCCATATCTAGTGTTTTTTTAGCACTTACATATCTTCCGTTGTAATCACTACCATAATACTGGCAACTTTCATCCACAACATTAAATATATTTTTTTTGATTGTATATTCCCCATTAATATCATATATTTTAGTTGTTTTTTTGTCTTTTGGTACTAATAATAATGTATCTTCATTAATAAAATACTCTTCTATCATAAAACACCCCCTCTAACCAAAATTTATTGGTGTATCTCTTATACCACAAGTGATATGTCGAAATTTGTCGAATTGTGTCGAAAATACAAAAAAAATACAATTTTATTGTATTTTTAATATGTTTTTATAGGTACAATTAATTGAATTAGATTTTCATCTTCTGGATTTTTAATTATTATTGGTTTTATTTCCCCATTGAAAGCTAATTCAATTTTATCACAATCTAATACCTTAATTGCATCCATCATATATTTAGATGAGAAAGCAATTTTAATATTTTCATCATTGTTTTTTTCTACTTCTATCTTTTCTACAACATTTCCTATTTCTGGAATATTAGAAGTTACTACTACAGTATTATCTGTGCATTCTAATTTAACAGTATTTTTTTCTTCTTCTGTGGAAAACAATGAAACACGATCCAATAATGAATAAAAATCATGCATATCCACAATTATTTTTAATAAGAAATCTGTTGGAATTAATCTAGAAACATCTGGATAAGTACCATTTATTAATCTTGATAACATAATTATTGTTCCAAATTTAAAAATTATTTTATTATTAAATATGTGGATTTCTACATTTTCTTCTTCATCACTAAACATTCTTGATAATTCAATTAAATTTTTTGTAGGAATAATGATATTTATATCTTCATCCACAGTATTTTCTAAATTTATTGTTTTTTTAGCTAATCTATATGAATCAGTAGCAGTACATTCTAGGATATTTTTAGATATTTTAAAATTCATACCTGTAATAGCTGGACGTGATTCTTGAGTAGATGCTGCAAATGTAGTTTGATTAAATATATTTTTTAATACTTTATTACTTAAAATAATAGGATTCTTACAATCTTCTAATTCTAAATCGGGAAATTCATTAACGTTATTACAGTTCAATGAAAATGAACTATTTGCTGTGGAAATAAATATTTTTGAATCCATTACTTCTTCAATACTTATTATTTCATTAGGAAGTTTTCTTATAATGTCAAATATATATTTTCCAAATACTACAAATTTTCCACAGCTATAATCTTCTTCTATTTCATTTTTATTAATAAATGTTTTAATAGCTATATCATTATCAGTACTTAATAAATATAATCCTTCATTTGTTAATTCAAATTTAATACAATTTAATATAGGTCTAATATTTTTATTAGATATACCTTTAATAACATAATTTAAATGTTTTATTAAGTGTTCTTTTTTTATTTTAAAGTTCATAATTTTCAGCTCCTTTTTTTATTATTTATATTATATATATTATTATTATTGATGTGGATAATGTGGATAACTTTATAAAACCTTTATAAAATATATTGTTTTATAAGGTGGATAACTATGTTGAAATCATTGAGTTATCCACGGTAGTTGGGAAATAACTTTGTTGATTTCAATATTTAATTCATCGTTAGTTTCAACTTCTTTTTTTATTTTATTCACAGCATGCATAACTGTAGTATGATCTTTTCCACCAAATTCAGCTCCAATTTTAGGTAAAGATTCTTTTAAATATATTCTACATATATACATAGCTATTTGTCTTGGTATTGTAATATCATTTGATTTTCTTTTTCCTCGTATATCTTCTAAACTTATATTATAATTATTAGCAATTATTTGTTGAACTTGTTCTATTTTATTTTTTGATATAACGTTTACCCCAAAATAATCTTTTAAGGCATCCATGGCAAGTTCTAAAGTTATATCAGAACCATTCATAATAGTTGCATATGCAATTGTTCTAGTAATTGCGCCTTCTAACTTTCTTATATCTGTAGTACAATTATTAGCTATGTATTCTTTAACATCCTGTGGAAAAAAAGTATTTAAATTATTTTTATCAATTTTTCTGTCTATTATATCGATTCTTAATTGGTAATCTGGTGGAAGAATATTTACTATCAATCCCCATACAAATCTTGTTCTTAATCTTTCTTCTAATTTTTTTAAATCATCAGGTGATCTATCAGATGCAATAATAATTTGTTTATTATTCGTATATAAATCATTAAAAGTATTAAAAAATTCTTGTTGTGTTTTATGGGCAATTTCTAAATATTGGATATCATCAATCATTAAAACATCAACATTACGATATTTTTCTTTAAAATTGTCAATATTATCGAAATTACTATCATTATCTTTTCTGTATAACTTTAAAAAATCATTTACAAAAGTATCTGCAGTAACGTACAATACTTTTTTTCTACTATTTTCTTTTATATAGTTTCCAATAGCATGCATTAAATGAGTTTTACCTAAACCACTTTTTCCATATATAAATAATGGATTATACATACTACCTGGTTGTTCTGCAACTGCAATAGCGGCAGTTTTAGCAAATTTATTGCTATTACCTAAAACAAATGAATCAAATGTATATTTTGGATCTAAATTAGATTGTATTATTGCTGATTCAGGAACACCTATTTCATCTATATCTATGATACTATCATTGTTCAATTCATCTTCAGTTACAAATTCAAATTTAAAAATAGAACCAGTAACATCAGTGAATGTTTTTTCAATTAATTCAATATAATTTTCTTTTAAATGTTTTTTATGCATTGGCATTGGTACTAAAATTTTAGCACACTCATCATTTAATTCAATTAATTTAGTTTCAGAAAACCAAGTATCATATAATACTGGAATTAAATTAGGTTTAATTTTTTCTAAAAAAGAATTCCATATATTATTAATATCCATAAACTATCACCCACTTTATACACATATATTCTACACTATTTTAAATAAAAACGCTATAAAAAAAATAAAAAAAACATATTTTCCACACAATAAAATTATTAATTTTGTTGGGAAATAATAGTTATACACATAATTGTGGATAAATAAATCCACATGTAAAAAGATATGTTAATAAAATAGTCCACAATTGTTAATAAAAATGTGGAAAACTTTGTTAAATGTGGAAAACTATTAAATTTCATCAATAAATTGTTAATAAGTCGTATATCAAAAAAATCACAATTTGACATTTTTTTAATATTCTGGTAATATTTTTTTATCAACTTTGATCAAGAGGAGTAGTTTTATTATTGATTTTAGAGAGTTACTGGTTGGTGAAAAGTAATATTAAAAATAAAATAAAAGACACTTGGGAGTTACTTATTTGAATTAATAGTAGGATAAGTCGGATATGAACCGTTATTTCATTAAGTGATTATATTTTTATATAATAAATTGGGTGGTACCGCGGATTAAACAGTTATTCGTCCCTTTTGTGGATTATAACTGTTTTTATTTAGGAGGTATATATGAAAAAAATTTATTTTAATGATTTAAAACAATATTTAGGCAAAAAAATTATAGTTGAAGGATTTGTTGATAGTATTCGTAACTTACAATATGTTCAATTTTTAATAGTACGTGATACAAATGGTAAAATTCAAATTACTATTGAAAAAAATGAAAAAAATATTGAATTAAATAATATTGTGGATAAATTAACTGTAGAAAGTACTGTTAAAATAAGTGGTATTTTATTAGAAAATGAAAAAGTAAAATTAAATGGGATGGAATTAATTCCTGAAGATATAATTGTTACTAGTAATTGTTTAGATGAATTACCATTTAATTATAAGGATAATAATTCTTCATTAATAGATACAAAATTAAATTATCGATTTTTAGATTTAAGAAGTGAAAAAAATATTCTTATGTTCAAAGTTCAAACATGTTTAATTAATGCTATGAGAGATTTTGTTATTAAAAATAATTTTATTGAGATACATACACCAAAAATAATTGGTACTGCTAGTGAATCTGGATCTGAAGTTTTTGAGTTAAACTATTTTGATAAAAAAGCATATTTAGCTCAAAGTCCGCAATTTTATAAACAAATGGCTATAGCAAGCGGATTTGATAAAGTATTTGAGATTGCACCATCTTTTAGGGCAGAAAATTCTAATTCTTATAGACATGCAACAGAATTTACTTCATTTGATATTGAAATGAGTTATATTGATAGTTATGAAGATGTTATGGATTTTGAAGAAGATTTATTAATTAACGGTTTAAAAGTTGTTAAAGAAAAATATGATGAAGAAATAAAAAAAATATTTAATGTTGAAGTGATAGTTCCTAAAAAACCATTTCCAAGAATCAAATTAGAAGAATTATATACTGAATTAAAAAATAAATATAATTTTGAAGTTAATTTTGAAGATGTTGGTGACATGAATGCTGAAGCTGAAAAATTATCTTCAAAATATATAAAAGAAAAATATGGTCATGAATTTGTATTTATAACACATTTTAGTACAAAAAAAAGAGCTTTCTATCATATGAGAAAAAATAATATTCCACAGGGATATGATTTAATATGGAAAGGTTGTGAAATAACTACTGGTTCACAAAGAGAACATCGATATGAAATTCTTAAAAAACAAGCATTAGAAAAAGGATTAGATAAAGATATTAAATTTTATTTAGAATTTTTTAAATATGGCTGTCCTCCCCATGGTGGTTTTGCTATAGGAATAGATAGACTTACAATGTTATTATTAGAAACAAAATCATTAAAAGAAACAATGTTTATATTTAGGGGGCCAAATAGAATTGAACCTTAATTAATAATTGATAAATAAAATAATTTCTAATTTACGTAGATATGAATTAAATCATATATTAAAAAAGAGATATATTTAATTGATGGTATTGAGTGTTTCTCTATGATGTATTTTATATTTTTGAATCTTATTTTAATAATATTATTGTGATTGCTAATACTGCTAAATGTTTCATAAAAATCTTTCTACATAGAATAATTTGCTTATAAAAAAAGGACACTCAACTATTAAATATATTTCTAATAATTAATTATAGATTAACTTTCGTTTGTTGTCAATAATAATAATTTAAGAAAATTACAAAATTTATTTGACAAAATTAACTTTTATCTATATAATTAATAAAGCAATCAAAAAAACGAAATTTTGGAGGTGGATTATAAATGAAAAGAACTTATCAACCAAATAATAGAAAAAGAAGCAAAAAAATGGGTTTCTTAGCACGTGTTAAAACTAAGATAGTAAGTAATCGTCGTAAAAAAGGACGTAAAGTTTTAGCTCATTAATACACCACTGATACACAGTGGTGTTTTCTTAATGCAGGAGTGATTATATGAATAAAGAACATATTGTGAAAAAAAATTTAGATTTTCAAAGAATAATTAAAAACAATAAACCATATAAATATAAAGATTATATATTATATATAGAAAGAAATAAAGAAAATAATTATCGATTTGGATTTTCTGTTGGTAAAAAAATTGGTAAAGCCTTTATGAGAAATAAAGTAAAAAGACAATTAAGGCATATTGTTGCTAAAAAAGACTACCAAAATGGCTTTAATTGTATTATAATAGTAGGTAGTAATATTTTAAATAAATCTTATAGTGAAATGGAACAAAATTTATTAGAAGTATTATCAAGAAATAATTTAATTAAAGGAGATAGAGATGAATAAAAAAATTATATTAATTTTAACTACAATTTTATTACTAACAGGATGTACTAAGTATAAAACTTATGATAAGCAACCAGTTGTTATTGAATCAACAGGTCAAAGAGTTGTTGAAAATATTTTATGTAAGACTGAAGCAACAGAAGAAGAGTTTAATAAACTAAAAGAACAAAATAAAGCTAAATTAGACGAACAATTAAATAATTCTAGTATTACTCAAGAAGATTATGATAAAAAAATAGAAGAATTAAATAAAACTTTTGATATATCAGATGTTGCATATTGTACTGAATTTCAAGTTTTTGCTGAAAATGAGGGATTATGGACAACTTTATTTGTTAAAACATTAGCTTGGTTAATTATTCAAATAGGAACATTTACTAAAAATTATGGTTGGGCTATTATATTAGTTACAATATTAATTAGATTAGTATTATTCCCTTTAACACAAAAAACAGCAATGCAATCAGAAAATTTAAATGCTGCTAAATCAAAACTAGATAAATTAGAATTAAAATATAAAAATAGAAACGATCAACAATCTCAAATGTTAAAAGCACAAGAAATGATGAAAATATATAAAGATTATAATATTAATCCAATGTCTGGATGTCTATTTGCTTTAATTCAAATTCCATTATTCTTTGCTTTCTATGAAGCATTATATAGATTACCAGTTGTTTTAGAAGAAAACTTCTATGGTATTAATTTAGGTTTAACACCTCTTAATGCATTATCAAATGGACAATTTTATTATTTAATTTTTAGTGCATTAGTTATCGCGGCTACTTATTTCTCATTTAAATTAAATTCATCAATGAATCCATCTGGTGAACAAGCTAATCAAATGAAGATGATGATGAATATAAGTATAGTAATGATTTCAATAGCTTCATTTACAATATCTACTGGTATAGCTTTATATTGGATTGTTAATAGTAGTTTTACAATAGTTCAAAATTTATTAGTTAAAAGGAGAAAGAAAAATGATCACATTGCATAAATATGAAGGAAAAAATGTTGATTTATTAAAAGAACAATGTTCAAATGAATTAGAAAATGCCTACATGGTAACAAAGGAATTAGAAAGTGGTTTATTTAAAGGTAAAAAATATCAATTAGAAGCAATAACAAAAGAAGAAATTATATCTTCAATAAAATCATTTATTAATGAATTAAGTAAAAATATGAATTTAGAAATTAATTCAGAAATAAGATTTGAAGAAAATAATATTAATATTTTATTAGTAAGTGATAATAATAATATTTTAATAGGTAAAGATGGTAAAACATTAAATGCAATTCAATTAATTTTAAGACAATCTTTTAAAGAATTAAATCAATTTGATTTAAGAATTATAGTTGATGTAAGTAATTATAAAGCTAAAAAAATAAAAAATTTAGAATATGAAGTTAAAAAAATCTGTAAAGAAGTTTTAAAAACTAAAGTTGAAGTTAAATTAGATCCTATGAATTCATATGAAAGAAGAAAAGTTCATTCAGTTGTAGCAGAATTTGAAGGATTACAATCTATTAGTTATGGAGAAACACCTAATAGATATACAGTTATAAAAATTAAAGACTAATAGTCTTTTTTTCTTGATTATTGTTTAAACTTATTTTATAATATTCTAGATGAAAGGGGTTAAAATATGTCTGAACAATTACCTAGTAAAATATTAGATGAATTAGATGATGAATATTTAAGTATCATAAATCCAATTATATCTAATGAAGAATTTATAAGAAGAAAAACATTTAATCATCATGAACATAGATCAGTTTATGGTCATAGTTTATTAGTTTCAGTGAAATCTTACCATTTAGCTAAAAAATTAGGGCTTGATTATAAAGCAGCAGCTATTGGAGGATTATTACATGATTTTTATTATAAAGATTGGCAATTAAACAAAGAAAAGCAGCCATTAAGAAAACAACATGGTTTTGTTCATGCAAAAGAAGCAGTAGAAAATTCAAAAACATTATTTCCAGAATTAATTGATAAAAAAGTAGAAAATATAATAAAAAGACATATGTTTCCTTTAAACTTTATTCCCCCATTATATTATGAAAGTTGGTTAATATGTTTTGTTGATAAATATTGTTCTTTAGAAGTATTTAAAGAACCTAAAGAATGGTATAAATATATAGGTTTAAGAAAGAAGTGATAAAATGGAAGATACAATAGCAGCCATTTCCACAGCATTAGGTGTTGGTGCAATATCAATAATAAGAGTAAGTGGTAATGAAGCAATAAATATAGTAAATAAAATAACTAAGTTTAAAAAATTAGATAAAGTAAATTCTCATACTATTAATTATGATTATATTGTGGAAAACAATAAAATAATAGATGAAGTTTTAATTTCTGTTATGAAAGCCCCTAAAACTTTTACTAAAGAAGATATAGTTGAAATTAATTGTCATGGTGGTATAGCAACAACTAATAAAGTTTTAGAATTATTATTAACTAATGGATGTAGATTAGCAGAACCAGGAGAATTTACAAAACGTGCTTTTTTAAATGGAAGAATCGATTTAATTGAAGCTGAAGGAATAATGGATTTAATTAATTCTAAAACAGAGATATCACGTAATTTGGCTATTAATCAAGTAAATGGTAGTACTTCACAATTAATTAAAGATTTAAGACAATCTATCATTGAAATACTAGCTAACATTGAAGTTAATATTGATTATCCAGAATATGAAGATATTGAAGAAATGACTACTGAAATGTTAGCTAAAAGAATAGTAGATATTGAAAATAATATTAAAACTATTCTTAATAAAAGCGAAAATGGAAAAATTGTTAAAGAAGGAATTAATGTTGCCTTAATAGGACGACCAAATGTTGGTAAAAGTAGTTTATTAAACTGTTTATTAGAGGATGAAAAAGCTATTGTAACTGATATTGCAGGTACTACTCGTGATTGTGTTGAAGGTACAATAAGTATAGATGGAATAATAGTTAATTTGATTGATACTGCTGGTATTAGAGAAACTAGTGATGTAGTTGAAAGTATAGGTGTTAATAAGAGTATTGACTTAATGAATAATTCTGATTTAGTATTATTATTACTTAATAATAATGAAGAATTAAATAACGAAGATTTAGAATTATTAGATAAAATTAAAGATAAAAATTATTTAATAGTTATTAATAAAAATGATTTAGAAAATAAATTAGATATTAGTAAATTAGATAAAGAAAAAATAATTAATATAAGTGCTTTAAATAATAATGGTATTAATGAGTTAAAAAATAAAATTAAACAAATATTTAATTTAGATAAGATTGAAACATCTGATTTAACTTATTTAACTAATGCTAGATCTATCTCTTTATTAAAGCAAGCACTTAATGCAATCACTGATATTAAAATGGGTATAGGTAATAATTTGCCTATAGATATGTTAGAAATAGATTTAAAAAATGTTTGTAATTTATTAGGTAGCATTATAGGTGTTACATATGAAGAAGAATTAATTGATCAATTATTTAGTCAATTTTGTTTAGGAAAGTAGGTGTTAAAATGGAATATGAAGTAATCGTTGTTGGTGGCGGACATGCTGGATGTGAAGCTGCATTAGCTTGTGCTAATAAAAATCATAAAACTTTATTAGTAACAGGTCGTATTAATAATATTGCTACTATGCCTTGTAATCCATCAATAGGTGGTTCAGCAAAAGGTATTGTCGTAAGAGAAATAGATGCTTTAGGTGGTGCTATGGGTAAAATAGCAGATCAAAGTTTATTACAAATTAAAATGTTAAATTATGCAAAAGGACCTGCTGTAAGAGCACTACGTGCTCAAGCTGATAAAATAACTTATCCACAGCAAATGTTAAAGTTATTAAATGAAACTCCTAATTTAACCTTAAAAGAAGCAATAATTGAAGATTTAATAATTGAAGATGGTAAAGTTGTTGGTGTTGTAACTGAAAATGGTGAAAAAATATTTTCAAAAGCAGTTATATTAACAACAGGAACTTATTTAAAATCTGATATATTGATTGGTGATACTAGAACAAGACAAGGTCCACATGGCGAAAAACCAAGTAATTTTTTAAGTGATAATTTAAAAAAATATGGTTTTAAAATAATAAGGCTTAAAACAGGTACTCCTCAAAGAATAGCTAAAGATAGTATTGACTTTTCAAAAACACAAATTGAAAATGGTGATTCAGTATATCATACGTTTAGTTTTGATAATAATCCACAGTATAAAATAGAAGATCAAATTCCATGTCATTTAATATATACAACTCCCTTAACTCATAAAATAATATTAGAAAATTTAAATAAATCAAGTATGTATGGTGGATTAGATGATATAACTGGAATTGGTCCAAGATATTGCCCTTCTATTGAAGATAAAATAGTAAGATTTAAAGATAAAGAAAGACATCAATTGTTTTTAGAACCAGAAAGTTTATATTATGATGATATTTATCTACAAGGCTTTTCAACAAGTATGCCTCGTGATGTTCAAGAACAAATGGTTCATAGCTTACCAGGGTTAGAACATGCAGTAATTAATAAATATGCTTATGCTATTGAATATGATGCTATCTACCCTACTCAAATAAAAAGATCATTAGAAACAAAAATAATTGAAAACTTATATACTGCTGGTCAAATAAATGGTACTAGTGGATATGAAGAAGCAGCTTGCCAAGGATTAATGGCAGGTATAAATGCTAGTTTAAAAATAGAAAATAAAGAACCATTAATATTAAAAAGAAATGAAGCTTATATTGGAGTTTTAATTGATGATTTGGTTACTAAAGGTGTAAGAGATCCATATAGATTATTAACTTCTCGTGCCGAATATCGTTTATTATTAAGACATGATAATGCAGATTTAAGATTAAGAGAATATGGATATCAAGTTGGTTTAATTGATGAAGAAAGACATAATAAATTATTAGATAAAATCAATAAAATTGAAGAATTAAAAGATAGATTAAAAAGTGTTAAAATTACGCCAACTTCTAATGATTTATTGGTTAGTTTAGGTAGTACCCCATTAAAAGATGGAATCAGTTTATATGATTTATTAAGAAGACCAGAAATAACTTTATCTAAAATGAATTATACTTTTGATTATGATTTAGATATAATTGAACAAGTAGAATTAAATATTAAATATGAAGGTTATATTAATAAAGCTACTAAAGAAGCTCAAAAATTAATTAATTTAGAAAATAAAAAAATACCAGAAGATATTGATTATAATAAAATAACTAATTTAGCTTCAGAAGCTCGTCAAAAATTAAATGAAATACGCCCTACTTCAATTGGTCAAGCTATTAGAATAAGTGGCGTAAATCCAGCTGATATATCAATATTAAGTGTTTATTTGAAAAAGGAGTATCATGAATCAAGATAGATTTATATTAGAATTAAAAAAATTAAATATTAATATAACTGAATCACAACTTAAACAACTAGAAAGATATTATGAATTATTAGTAGAATATAACAAAGTTATGAATTTAACAGGTATTACTGATAAAGAAGAAGTTTACTTAAAACATTTTTATGATAGTTTAACTATTGCTAAAGTAATTGATTTAAATAATTACGAAACATTATGTGATATAGGAACAGGAGCTGGTTTTCCAGGTTTAGTTATAAAAATATTATTTCCACATTTAAAAATAACTTTATTAGATTCCTTAAATAAAAGATTAAACTTTTTAAATATAGTTATAAAAGAATTAAATTTAAAAGATATTGAAACAGTTCATGCAAGAGCAGAAGAATATAAAAAACAATTTGATATTACAGTAGCTCGTGCAGTAGCACCTCTAAATATCTTATTAGAATATTGTATTCCGCTTACGAAGGTTAATGGTTATTTTATTGCTATGAAAGGTAAAAATGAAGAAGCCTCTAATGCTCTATCAAAATTAAATAGTGAAATAATTGAAACTAATTCCTTTTTATTGCCAATTGAAAATAGTAATAGAACAATAATTAAGATAAAAAAAATAAAAGAAACAGATAAAAAATATCCTCGTAAATATAGTGAAATTAAGAAAAATCCTTTATAAGTTAAAGGATTTTTAAATATATTTATTATGTTTAATAGGAAATAATAAATAAATTAATTTTGTAAAATGTTTAAAAAACTTTCCGCGCACACGTAATTTGTATCTAGACAAAAATAAAAAAATAATATATAATTTGAATAGAAAGGTAAGGGAGGATAATTGTGAAAAAATTAAAAAGTGCATTTACGCTTATTGAACTATTAGCAGTAATTATTATACTTGCAATAGTAGCACTTATAGCAACCCCAATCATATTAGATGTAATAGAGGATGCTAAAATATCAGCCGGAAGATCTGAGGCTAATATGATATTAGGTGGAATCAATAATTATTGTGCAACAGAAGATGTAAAAGCTCAAATGAATGAAGATTATGTAAGAATATGTACATCAAGTCTAGATGCGGAAAAAGTAAAAGAAATGGTTAATTTAGGAAATGCTACAATAGATAAAATTGTATATAATGGAGATAAATTAACTGAATTAGAAATAACAAGTAATAATCATACATTCACATTATGTCCAAGTGGAACATTTGCCATGGATGATGAAGAATGTGGTGGAGAAATAGTACAATCGGGAAACTTGATTTCAACGTTATTAGAACAATATCAGGAAGGAAATCAAACAGGATTAGTAAAAGATAGTACAAATGAAAACTTATATTATTATACTGGAACAAATGAACAAGTAGCAAATAATTTTTTATGGTATGGAGGTCATCAATGGAGGGTAATAGATTTTGATACTGAAGCTAAAACATTAACTTTGATAACCCAACAACCATTAACATCAATACAACCAGCAAGTGCCGTATGGGAAAGTGAAGAATCATATAATAATAGTTATATAAATAAATGGTTAAATGAATATTTTTATAATAGTTTAGATAGTAGTATACAAGCAACTATTCAAGATTCAACATTTAATATTGGAATATACACAGATGTTGATGAAATAACTACAAGCAAAAAAGTAGGATTATTAGATGAAGAGCAATATACAAGAGCTGGAAGTGCTAATTCATTCTTAGATATCAAAGATTTTTGGTGGTTAGGAAATAGATATAGTTCGTCTTACGTTCGCTACGTGTACGACAATGGTAGCCTCAATGGTACTTCGGTGTCGGGTACGGGTGGCGTCCGTGCAGTTATAAAAATTTCTGATATAACCATCACCGGAGGGGATGGTACTCTTTCGAGCAATTATCAAGTAGCAAACAAATCAACAAATACGGCCAACGTTCAAGTAGGAGAATATATCAATGTACCATATAGCGGAAGCGATAATGCTTGTGGAAGTGATAATATGTGTACATTTAGAGTAGTAAGTAAAGATGAAGATAGTATAAAAGTAGTACTAAATGGATTACTACCAAACTTAAGTGAATATGGCAGTACATCAACAATAAGTACAAGTCATACAATATATACCTCACTGAATACATTTGCTGAAGGAATAAGTGATACATATCGATATACAGGCAATAAAACATTATATATAGGAGATTATCTAGCTGGAGCAAATTATGAAGATGTACAAGCTGAAACATTGGAAGCGAGTGTTGGATTACCAACAGTCGGCGAGATGTTCAGTGGAAATGATATCGATATGTCATTTCCTGTTGATGGAGCAAAAACATTTGTAGATATAAATACAATCGAAAATCCAACTGCATCAAGTTATTATTGGACAATGAATAGATATAGTTCGTCTGGCGTTCGTACTGTGGGCGACTATGGCAACCTCCACAGCAATAGTCCTTCGGTTGCGTTTGGCGTCCGTGCAGTTATATATCTGAAGTCAGGGACTTCAGCCATAACCTTCACAGGTGGTGAAGGTACTGCTCAATCACCGTATACTATTCAATAAGCAAAAATGGTGGAAATAAAAGTATGTACAAACGAAGTAAAGACACACCTTGCCGATAAAAATGGCAAGGTGCAGATTATCCACAGCATAACAAAAACTCATAATTAATATTATGAGTTTTTAAGTTCTATATTAATTAAATCTTTATAAGCATTGACTCCAGGTTGGTCAAAAGGATTAACACCTAATAAATAACCACCAGTAGCAGCTGCTATTTCAAAGAAATATATTAACATACCAATATGTAATTCATCTAATTTATCAATAGAAATAATAGTACTTTCAATATCATTTTTTAAATGAGCTAAAGCTACTTTATTTAAAGCAATATTATTTATTTCATTTAAAGTTTTATTATATTTTGTAATTAAATTACCTTTATTATTTATATTTAATACTGTTTCAAATATAATTGGTGTTCCATCTTGATAAAATTGACCTAAAGAATGTAAATCTCTTGTATTGGAAGAAAAGGTTGGATAGATACCTTTTTTTTCTTTACCTTGGGTTTCACCAAATAATTGTTTCAACCATTCGGTAAAATAATATAATTTAGGTTCATAGAAAGTAAATGATTCTATTAATTTTCCTTGTTTATATAATATATCTCTATTTATAGCATATTTAAAGGCATCTTCAACAGAAACATATTTTGTACCTAATAATATTTGTTCAATATCAAATCCGGCTAAAGCAATTGGTAGTAATCCTACAGGAGTTAATACGGAATATCTACCACCAATTTGATTAGGAACTTCAAAGGAACAATAGTTTTTATCATTAACTAGTTTTCTTAATTCTCCTTCTTTAGCATCGGTAGTAATTATTATTCTTTTTTGAAGTTCTTCTTCATTATATTTTTTAAGCATTTCTTTATAAATTATATCAAATGTTATACTTGGTTCTAAGGTTGTACCTGATTTTGATATAACATTAATAATTGTGTCTTTATCACGCATAAACTCGATTAATTCTAATAGATATGTTTCTGATAAAGAATTTCCGGCAAATACTATTTTTTTATCACTAAAGTAAGGAGATAAGGCGGATATAACGGCTTTAGCACCTAAGAATGATCCGCCTATTCCGATTACAATTAATAAATCAAATTTAGTTTTACTTATTTCTTTAATTCTATTAATATCTTCTTTACTAATACATTTTGTAATATCATACCAATCAGTCATATTATCGGTAGATAGTTTTTTTTGTATCTCTTTTATTTTATTTTGATATTCATTATAGTTTTTTTCTTTTTGATAGGTATTAAAATCAATTTTTAGCATTGTAACCTCCATATACTTTTATATTGTGTTCTAACATATCATTTTTTAATGGTATGTATTCAACAGTTTTATCATCAAATATTATTTTATTTTCTTTTGAATTTATAACTGTTATGTTATATTTAGTATCAAAAAATTTATAAGTTATTTCATATTGTTTCCAAGTGCTAGGAATATTAGGCTTGATATATAGTTTATCTTTTCTTAGATTAAATCCTAATATATCAATTAAGGCAACGTGATAGAACCAACCAGCACTTCCTGTATACCAATTCCAACCACCTCGTCCTAAGAAATTTTCATTACTATAAATATCAGCACTTATAACATAAGGTTCTATTTTATATCTATCGGTATCTTCCTTAGTTTTAGTTCTTTCAATTGGATTAATCATTTGGAATATTTGATATGCTAAATCATTATTACCAGTTTTAATTAAAGCTTCAATATACCAAGCAACAGCGTGTGTATATTGACCACCATTTTCTCTTATTCCTTTAGGATAATTCATAATATAACCAGGGTTATTTTTATTATTTTTAAATGGTGGGGTTAATAATTTAACGATATTGATATTTTTATCAACTAATTTTTCTTCAATATTTTTTAACATTGATTTTATTTGTTCTTCACTAGCTATACCTGATAGAATAGCAAAACTTTGAGATAATAAATCGATTTTACATTCTAATGATTCATTAGAACCTAATTTTGTGCCATTATCAAAATATGCTCTTAAATAATATTCTCCATCCCAAGTATTTAATAAACTAGTTTTTAGTTTTGATAAAGTATTGGTATAATCTTCTTTACTTATTTTACTAAATCTATTTAATATAATATATAAGAAGAATCCTAACCATACACTTGTTCCAATGCCTTTTTCTCCTACCTTATTCATACCATCGTTCCAATCACCACCACCCATAAGTGGTAATCCATTAGAACCTAGTTCATTTAATGTTTTATTTATAGCAAATAAACAATGTTCATATAAAGTAGCAGTTTCTTCAGTATAACTATAATTAATACCTTTTTCCATTTCATTTTCTAATAAAGATGGTCCTGTAACAAAATGTATTTGTGTATTTAATACATCAAAATCTTCGGTAATTTCAATATATTCACAAACAGCATAAACTAACCATAAATAATCATCTTTATATCTTGATCTTAAACCAATATTAGTTTCTTTATGCCACCAGTGTAATACATCTCCTTCTTTAAATTGATGTTTAGCATTCCAAAGAATAGCTTGTTTAGTCATCTCTGGGTGGATAGTACATAAATTCATAGCATCTTGTAATTGATCACGATAACCATATGCTCCTCAAACTTGATAGAAACCAGCTTTAGCATACAATCTTGATGATATATTTTGATAAGCTAGCCAACCATTAACCATATAGTTAAAACTATCATCTGGTGTTTTTACTTGAATATTTTCTAGCATATTTTGCCAATATGTTTCAACAATTTTTTCTTCTTTATTAATTGTTTTAATATCATATTTACTTAACAAATTAGCTACATTTTCTTCTTCACTACAACCTAAGATAAATGAAAGTTCAACTTCTTCTTTAGAATCGATATAAATCGATGTTTCGATTTCTTTATTTAAAATTCTTTTAACATTATAATCACTTATTTTATTAGTACAACTCATAAATGTAACTAAATTAGAAAAGTGCTCACTATATTTATTCTTTAATGTAACATAGTTATCTTTAATTTCACTTAAAATATAACGACTTGTTTTTTCTTCAGTAACTCCTAAACAAGGATTTATCCAATATTTTAATACTATTCTTTGTTTATGAGTATTATTATTTTTAATTTTTAATTTATAAAATTTAACAGGATCACTAATTGATACAAATTGGGTTAGTTTTAAATCATAATCTTTATATTTACCTAAGTAGACATTTTTACCAAAACTTACTTCAGTTGTACTATATTTTAAATTAGTATCATTAATTTTAATACCCTCAGACATATCTAATAATATTAAATCATTAGTCCAAGAAGTTAATTTATATTCTCTACTATTTTTATAATAAGTAAATCCTGTTTGATTATTAGATATAATTGTTCCAAAAGTAGGATTTGTTATAACATTGTTCCAGATTAAAGGAGTATCAGGATTAGTAATTATATATTTTTTGCCATTTTTACTAAATCCTCCATATCCATTGTAAAAAGTAAGATTATCATAAGATATAGGTAAACTATTTACATTTTTAACTATATCTCTTCTACTTATCGTATTAGATTTTTGTAAGTCATTAACAAATTCTTCTAATGAATGGAATTTATTACTATCTATATAAATACGAGCAACAGTTTTAAATAAGTTTATCTCATCTTCATTAACATCATTATTATCTATTAAATATATATTACCTGGTGTTTTATTGAAACTATTTAAAGCATACATATGATATTTTTCATCATCAATTTCTTTAGTAATAATTTCTTTATCATCACAATTATTTAATATAATTAAATCGATAAATATAGATTTACTTTTATAATATTCAAATAAATGTAATAATTCTTTAGTTAAACTTAAATCATCTAAATTATTAATACTAAGATAAATAATTGGACGATCTCCTGAAATACCAAATTTCCATAAATTTGTTTGATTTAATTTATTTAAAGATAAAGTTTTAATTCTTTCTTTAGTAATTGCAATATGACTAGTTTGATATAAGTAATTTAATAAAGTATTGAATACTCTCATATCTCTACCAGTAATATTAACCATTTTATTAGTAACATTACTCATTAGGGTTGCTACTTCAAATCCTTTTTCTAATATATTTTCTTCATTAGAAAATGTACTAACTATATCTAATACTTGTTCTTTAGATTTACCAAAACCAACTATTAAATAAATAGTTTTTTCATCATTAGCTTTAATAGTAATTTTATTTCTTAAACTAACAATTGGATCAACACAAGTTCCATCTTGATTAGTTAAAGTTTTATTTAAAGCAATTGGATTAGAACTATTATGATTTCGACCAATAAAATTTTCTCTATTAGTTTCAAAACTAGAATTTTCCACATCATCAGTTAATAATTTATTTATAAAATAATAATGATTATCACTATCTCTTAGGATATAGCTTTAAATATATTTTATTAATAAATGTAATAACTATTTCACTAACTGGAATAAATAAAATAACAAATCCTAGTATTTTGTTTATAATAAAAAAATTAGTTAAAATCAAAGTAAAAACAATACTTAAAGATAAAACAATCAATAAATAAATTATAGTTTTAATATTGTTGTTTTTGTGTTTAAATAACACATTACCGATATTTTTATCTTCTTTAATTAATTCTTTAGCACATTTGAACATATCTTGCTTTTTTTTATTAGCAATTTTAAATAATTGTTTTCGATATAAAATTTTTGTTTCTTTTGTCATTAAGTGATAATACGGATCTTCATTTAAAATATTTTCAATTTCACATAAATTATGAAATAAATTTTCAATTTCAATTAAGTCAACTTTCTTAATACTATAAAATATATTATTGATTAAGATGTTTTCATTAGTATTATTTAAATGTTCTTCATTAATTAACTTCCTTAAAGAAAGATTATTATTTTCTAAAGTCTTATTAAATAATTTAAATATATTATTAGAATTTTTAATTTTTTTAATCTGTTCACTAAAATAAACAATAGTATATGCTGAATAATTAATAATATCTTTTAAATTATTTGGATTAAAATTTTTAATTAGTTTATCTATTTTTTTTTGTTCATTAATTTTATTATTTTCAATAATACAAATATCTTTTATCTTCTTCATTAAAATGATATTTAAAATAATAGGAATAATTTCTAATTCTTAATAAATTAATTTAATATTATTTTCTTTACAGTAATTGTTTATGTCATCAATTAAAATATTTTCATCAATTTTATAATTTCTATTTTCTAAAATTGTTACTAACATTAAAATTAATTTATCAGTTAAATATTTTTTTTGTTTTTTATTTTTTTTAAAGTTTTTGATTAAATCATTTTTTTCAACTAGCAAATAAAAATTATCGACAATCCATTCATTTGTAATTCCGATAAATAAATGTTGTTTTGTTAAATTAACTAATTTATTATAAAATTTTGTTATGTATTTAAAGTCCATAATATCTACTCCCATCTTAATATATAATAACATATTTTGTTTAAAATAGTAAATATTTATTAATATTTAAAATTATTTCCCAAATTTCCCAAAAACTATTGCATTATTTCCCAAAATATAGTATTATTTTATTGTAAAAGAATTAGGAAGGGGTTTTTTGTATGCACAATGAAAGAAAAGTAGTTGAATTAAATCTATCAGATGTATTACCAAATAGATTTCAACCCCGTATTAAGTTTGATGAAAATGCTATTAATGAATTAGCTTTATCAATTCAGAAATATGGAGTAATTCAACCAATTGTAGTTAGACAAATTGGTAATAAATATGAGATAATAGCTGGTGAAAGAAGATATAAAGCAAGCAAAGTTGCAGGAAAACAGACTATACCTGCTATTATATCTGAATTAAATGATAAAGATAGTGTCGAAATAGCTTTAATTGAAAATGTTCAAAGAGAAGATTTAACGCCAATTGAAAAAGCTGTATCTTATAAAAAAATATTAGATATGGGCTATATTAATCAAGAAGAATTAGCTAAAAAAGTAGGTAAATCTCAGTCTGCTATAGCTAATACATTAAGATTGCTTAATTTATCAGATGATGTTCAAGAAGCACTATTAGAAAATAAAATATCTGAAAGACATGCTAGATCATTATTAAAAATAAAAGATGAAAATAAACAAGTTGAAATGTTAAATAGAATTATTAACGAAAGATTAACAGTTAGAAAAACAGATGAGGAGATAGATAAAATGAATAACAATATACCAGAAATAAATAATGTACCAGATAATTTTAAACCAGAAGAAGTTGTTCAAATACCAGACAATGCTACAGTAGCACCAGGATTTATGAATATTGATGCTATAGAAAATAATGCTCAAGATATTATAAAACCAGAAAAACCAGTTGTTAATATGGAACAATTATTACAAACTAATGAACCAAAACAAGAACCACAACATGTAGAACCAACAGGTAAGTTTTTTAATTTCTTTGATCAACCAATTGAACAACCTAAACAAAATGATACATTTAATTTTGAAAAATTCTTTAATAATATGGATAATTCTGTAAATAATAATTCAACTACACCAGCATTTGAAGCACCAACTATACCAGATACTTCAGTAATGCCAAGTGCTCCAGCAGAACCAAGTGTGCCAACTGGATTTGAAGTACCAAGTGCTCCTGCAGAACCAAGTATGCCAACTGGATTTGAAGTACCAAGCGCTCCAGCAGAATCAAGTATGCCAACTGGATTTGAAGTGTCAAGTGCTTCAGAAATACCAACAACTTCAACCGAAACAACAGGTGTATCAGAAACTCCAATATATGATGTACCAATTGCTCCTTCAACTGATAGTATTCCAGTTATAGATCAACCAATAGAACCATCAACAAATATTGGAAATACTAGTGTTGAAACATTCAATGCTCCAGCTAGTAATATTTCAGAACCAACTGCAAATTCAACTATAAAAGCAGCAGTTCCAAATATGCGTGTAGCTTTAAATACAATTAGAGAATGTGAAAATACATTAGAAAAATATGGATTCAATGTTGATGTAGAAGAAATAGATTTTGAAGATTCATATCAAGTTATATTTAAAATTGAAAAATAAGGTATTTAATTACCTTTTTCTTTTGCTAAAAATGATATATAATATTAAATGGTGATATATATGTTTGAATTAGTATCTAAATATAAACCAAGCGGTGATCAACCGGAAGCAATAAAAGAATTAGTAGATGGTATAAATAATAAGAAAAAATATCAAGTTTTATTAGGTGCTACTGGAACTGGTAAAACTTTTACAATTGCTAATGTAATTAAAGAAGTTAATAAACCTACATTAGTTTTAGCTCACAACAAAACTTTAGCAGGTCAATTATATGCAGAATTAAAAGAATTATTTCCAAATAATAGAGTTGAATATTTTGTATCTTATTATGACTATTATCAGCCAGAAGCTTATGTAGCTAAAACTGATACATATATTGAAAAAGATGCTTCTATTAATGATGAAATTGATGAATTAAGACATTCTGCCACATCTTCTTTATTAAATAGACGTGATGTCATAGTAGTGGCTTCTGTATCATGTATATATGGTATTGGTGAAAAAGAAGAATATAAAAATAAAATGTTGACTTTAAATGTTGGTGATAATGTAGAAAGAAATGAAATATTAGAAAAATTAGTTGAAATGTTATATGAAAGAAATAATTTAGATTTAAAAAGAGGATCATTTCGAGTAAGAGGAGATATATTAGAAATAGTGCCTATAAACCAACACAACCATGCTATTAGAATAGAGTTTTTTGGTGATGAAATAGATAAAATATTAGAAGTCGATATATTAACTAATAAAATAATAAATAATAAAAAATCTATATCAATCTTTCCTGCAAGTCATTTCGTAACTAGTGAAGATAAGTTAAAGATTGCTATTAAAAATATAAGAGAAGAACTAGAACAACAATTAGAAAAATTTAAAAGTGAAAATAAATTATTAGAATATCAAAGATTACAAGAAAGAACTAATTATGATTTAGAAATGTTAGAGGAAACAGGTTTTTGTAGAGGTGTCGAAAATTATTCTAGACATATTGCTTTAAAAGAACCAGGAGCAACCCCTACTACTTTAATTGATTTTTTTGATAAAGATTTTTTAATGGTAGTTGATGAATCACATGTAACCTTACCTCAAGTAAGAGGAATGTATAATGGAGATAGAGCTAGAAAAGAAGTTTTGGTTAATTATGGATTTAGATTACCTAGTGCATTAGATAATAGACCTTTAAAGTTTAATGAATTTGAAAGTAAAATAAATCAAGTAATTTGTGTATCAGCAACACCTGGCGATTATGAATTAGAAAAAACAAATTATAAATTTGTAGAACAAATAATTAGACCTACTGGACTACTAGATCCAATTATAGAAGTAAGAAAATCAAAAAATCAAATAGATGATTTAGTAAATGAAATAAATAATCAAATAAATAAAAATGAAAGGACTTTAATTACTACTTTAACTATAAGAATGGCAGAAGAATTAACTAATTATCTAAAGAAAATAGATATTAAAGTAGCATATTTACATACCGAAGTTAAAACATTAGAAAGATTAAGAATTATTAATGATTTAAGAAAAGGTAAATATGATGTTTTAGTAGGCATTAACTTACTAAGAGAAGGATTAGATATACCGGAAGTAAGTTTAGTTGCTATTTTAGATGCTGATAAACAAGGATTTTTAAGAAGTGAACGAAGTTTAATTCAAACAATAGGAAGAGCTGCAAGGAATGCTAATGGTAAAGTAATTATGTATGCTGATACCATTAGTGATTCTATGGATAAAGCTATTAAAGAAACAAATAGAAGAAGAAAAATTCAAGAAGAATATAATATTAAACATAATATAATACCTAAAACTATTATTAAAGAAATAAGAGAAGTTGTTACAAATAATAAAGAAATTGAAAAAGAAAAAATATCTAAGAAAGATAAACAAAAATTAATGATTGATATTGAAAGAGAAATGAAAGAAGCAGCTAAAAATTTAGATTTTGAAAGAGCTATGGAATTAAGAGATATATTGTTTGAATATAAAAGTGAATTATAGTGTCTTTTTTTGATAAAAAATACTAGAAATTTTGTGGTATAATTATTATAGAAAGGAATGATGAAATGAATCCTGTATTATTAGATTTAGGAATTATAAAAATTTATTGGTATTCAATTATGATATTATTAGGTGTTTTTATTGGAGGTTCTTTAATAATAAAAGAAGCAAAGAGATTTAAAATACCAGAAGATTATATAATAAATTTAATTTTATATACAATAATATTTGGTGTAATTGGAGCAAGATTATATTATGTTGTATTTGAATGGCAATATTATAGTAACCACTTATTAGATATACTTAAAATATGGGAAGGTGGATTAGCTATTCATGGTGGAATAATATTTGGTTTAATAGTTATAATTATTTATACAAAAAAATATAAGGTTAATACATTTAGAATGTTGGATATAATAGTAGTAGGATTATTAATTGGTCAAGCAATCGGTAGATGGGGTAATTTCTTTAATGGTGAAGCTCATGGTCCAGCAACAACATTAACATTTTTACAATCTTTACATTTACCTAATTTTATAATTGAAGGAATGAAAATAAATGGAACATATTATCAACCAACTTTTTTATATGAATCAATTTGGTGTTTAATAGGTTTTGTATTATTATTGATATTTAGAAGAAGAAAATATTGTAAAATTGGTCAAGTTACTGCTTTATATTTAGCATGGTATGGTATTGGAAGATATATTATTGAAGGATTAAGAACGGATAGTTTAATGTTCTTTAATTTTAAAATAGCTCAAATTGTTTCTTTAATTTTAATTATAAGTGGTTTAATAATTTTAATTGTTAAATCTAAAGGAACAGTGTTTAATAATCAATATAATGATAAGGAGAATATCGATGAGATACGATTTTGATTGTGTTGTAGTTGGTTCTGGCATAGCTGGAATGACAACTGCGATATATTTAAAAAGATCTAATGTAAATGTTTTAATATTAGATAATGATGCTCCAGGTGGTTTATTAAATAAAATAAGTGTTATAGAAAACTATCCTGGGTTTAATAAAATATCAGGTCCTGATTTAGCATATAAAATTTATGAACAAGTTAATGAATTGGGTATAGAAATTAGATATGGAAAAGTAGTCGATATTAGTAATCATGTTATTAAAACAGATATCGAAGAAATAACTGCAAATAAAGTTGTTTTAGCGATAGGACGTAAAGCTCGTAAATTAGATAATACAAATGATATAAAAAATATAAGTTATTGTGCTTTATGTGATGGTAATTTATATAAAGATAAAATAGTTGCTATTGTTGGATATAATAATTCTGCAATAGAAGAAGCTATTTATTTATCAGATATATGTAAAAAAGTAATTATTATAGGAAGAGGTCCAACATTTAAAGGTGAAGATAGGTTAATTGAAAAAATTAATAATATTAACAACATTGAAATTCATCTAAATTGCAAAATAGAAACATTAAAAAAAGAAAAAGATATATTAACCGAAATTGTTACTAATTGCGGTTCATTTATAATAGATGGTATGTTTGTTTCTATAGGGTATGAACCTAATATCAATTTTTTAAATGATTTAAATAAAGATAATGGTTATATAATTGTTGACAATAAAATGAAAACGAATATAGATTACATATTTGCTTGTGGTGATATTATTAAAAAGGATGTTTATCAGTTAACAACAGCTGTAGGTGAGGCAACTATTGCTGCTATAAATATAAAAAAAGAATTAAGAAATTAATTTTTTTTGTTAAATTATTAAAAAACTTTCCACACACACGAAATTTATATCTAGACAAAAATAAAAAAATAATGTATACTTAACTTAAGTTAAAGATAATAGTCTTAGATAAATGAAAGGAGAATATATATGTATAAAAGACGCAAAGGATTTACACTTATTGAGTTACTTGCTGTAATTATTATTTTAGCAATCATAGCTCTTATAGCAA
>CALVIQ010000108.1 GCA_944331815.1 uncultured Bacilli bacterium | reverse complement strand
GTAAGATATATTTTGACAACAAAGATATTACAAAAATACATAATACTCATGAAATTGGTATGGTATTTCAATCATTTAATTTATTTGAAAATTTAACAGTTTTAGAAAATATTACTTTAGCTCCTATTAAAACTAAATTATTAAGTAAACAAGAAGCTATAAAAAAAGCTAGAGAATATTTAAAACAAATTAAATTAGAAGATAAAGAAAATAATTATCCTGCTGATTTATCAGGTGGACAAAAACAAAGAGTAGCCATTATAAGAGCGTTAATGACTAATCCTAAGGTGATTTTGTTTGATGAACCAACATCAGCTTTGGATAGAGAAATGATTGAAGAAGTACTTAATTTAATGGAAGATGTTGCTAAAGAAGGAATGACAATGATTGTTGTAACACATGAATTAAATTTTGCTTCTAATTTTGCAACAAAAATAATTTTTATGGATGAAGGTAAAATTTTAGAAAGTGGTAGTCCTAAAGAATTATTTAATAATCCAAAAACAGAAAGGTTAAAAGAATTTTTGAAAGGGTGAAAAAGTGAGCGCTATAAAAGTTAATAGTGAAATAAAAAAATTAAAAAAAGTTTTATTACATCGTCCTGGCAAGGAATTATTAAATTTAACTCCTGACACATTAAGTGAGTTATTATTTGATGATATTCCTTATTTACCAGTGGCACAAAAAGAACATGATCAATTTGCTTCTATTTTAAGAGAAAATGGAGTAGAAGTAGTATATTTGGAAGATTTAATGACTGAGGTTTTAATGTTTAATCCTAGTGTTAAGGAAAAATTTTTAAAACAATTTATTTATGAAGCAGGTATTAGAACTCCTAAATATAAAAATTTAGTATATGAATATTTAAATAATATTAAAGATACTAAAGAATTAGTTTTAAAAACTATGGAAGGAATTCAAATTGGAGAATTAGACCGAGAAAAAAGAGAAATTGAAAAATCTTTAGTCGATTTAGTTAGTGAAGAATCTAAATTCTTAGCAAAACCAATGCCTAACTTATATTTTACAAGAGATCCATTTGCAAGTATTGGTAATGGTGTATCTTTAAATAAAATGTATTCAGTAACTAGAAATAGGGAAACAATTTATGCTGAATATATATTTGAATATCATCCAGAATTTAAAGGTCAATTATCACTATATTATGATAGATATTTACCTCATCATATTGAAGGTGGTGATGTCTTAAATTTAAATGAACATATTTTAGCTGTTGGATATTCGCAAAGAACTTGTCCAGAGGCAATCGATCAATTAGCTAAAAATTTATTTAAAGATAAGGATTGTAAAATTGATACAGTTTTAGCGTTTAATATTCCAAATAGTCGTGCATTTATGCATTTAGATACAGTATTTACGCAAATTGATTATGATAAATTTACATATCATCCAGGTATAATGGATACTTTACAAGTATTTGAAATTACAGAAGGAGACATTCCTGATAGTGATGAAGATTTAAATGTTAAAGAAATTAATGATTCATTAGAAAACATTTTATCACATTATTTAGGAAGGCATATAACTTTAATTCCATGTGCAGGAGGAGATAAAATAGCTTCTGAAAGGGAACAATGGAATGATGGATCTAATACATTATGTATAGCACCAGGAGTAGTTATTGTTTATGATAGAAATGAAGAAACTAATGAAGTGTTAAGAAAGCATGGTATAAGAGTACTAGAAATGAATAGTGCAGAATTATCAAGAGGACGTGGAGGTCCAAGATGTATGAGTATGCCATTAGAAAGGGAGATGTAATATGAATTTTTATGGAAGAGATTTTTTAAAGTTAATTGATTATACACCAGAAGAAATTGACTATTTAATCAAATTAGCTATTCTTTTTAAGAAAAAGAAACAAGAAGGAAAAAATCATGCTTATTTAAGAGGAAAAAATGTTGTTTTATTATTTGAAAAAGACTCAACTAGAACAAGATGTGCTTTTGAAGTTGGGGCTATGGATTTAGGTATGGGAGTAACATATTTAGGTCCAACAGGCTCACAAATGGGTAAAAAAGAAAGTATTGAAGATACAGCTAGAGTATTATCTAGAATGTATGATGGTATAGAGTATCGTGGGTTTGATCAAGAAATTGTTGAAGAACTTGCCAAATATTCTAAAGTTCCAGTATGGAACGGTTTAACTAATGAATTTCATCCAACACAAATGTTAGCTGATATAATGACAGTAAAAGAACATTTTGGAGAAGTTCGTGGTAAAAAATTAGTATTTTTAGGTGATGGCCGTAATAATGTTGCTAATTCATTAATGGTTGTTTGTTCTAAATTAGGAATCAATTTTGTTTGTTGTTCGCCAAATAAATTATTTCCAAGTAATGATTTAATAAATCAATGTAAGGAATTTGCTAAAAAATATAATTCTACAGTTGAATTTATTGAAGATCCAAAAGAAGCTGTTAAAAATGCTGATGTATTATATACTGATGTTTGGGTTTCAATGGGTGAAGATGCTAGTATTTGGGAAGAAAGAATTAAATTATTAAAACCTTATCAAGTAAACAAAGAATTGATGAGTTTAGCTAGTAGTGATGCAATATTCTTGCATTGTTTACCATCATTCCATGATTTAAAAACAACAATAGGAAAAGAAATACATGAGAAGTTTGGTTTAAGAGAAATGGAAGTAACTAATGAAGTTTTTGAATCAAAACAATCTAAAGTTTTTGATGAAGCTGAAAATAGATTACATACAATCAAAGCTATCATGTTTGCAACTTTATATAAATGAGAAGAAAAGTAGTTATTGCACTAGGTGGTAATGCATTAGGCAATACCCCTAGTGAACAATTAGAATTAATAAAAAAAACAGCTAAAAATATTGTTGATGTTATTGAAGATGGATATGATGTAGTCATAACTCATGGTAATGGCCCACAAGTTGGTATGATTAATTTGGCAATGGAAGTATCTCATGAAGAAGCAAATACTCCTGATATGCCATTTGCTGAATGTGGTGCTATGAGTCAAGGTTATATTGGTTATCATTTACAACAATCAATTCAAAAAGAATTGTTAAAAAGAAATATGCGTAAAAATTGTATAACTATTATAACTCAAGTATTAGTTGATGATAAGGATGAAGCATTTAAAAATCCGACTAAACCAATCGGTAGTTTCTACACAAAAGAAGAAGCAGATCAAATTACTAAAGAAAAAGGTTATGTATTTAAAGAGGATGCAGGGCGTGGATATAGAAGAGTAGTAGCTAGTCCAAATCCAGTTAAAATAATCGAAAATAAAGTAATTAAAGATTTAGTTGATAAAAGAAATATTGTAATTGCTGCTGGTGGTGGCGGAATTCCAATTATTAAGAAAAAAAATGGTTATCAAGGAATTGATGCTGTTATTGATAAGGATAAGACAAGTGCAAAATTAGCTATTGATTTAAATGCTGATATATTTTTAATATTAACTGCAGTTGAAAAAGTATGTATAAATTATGGTAAGGAAAATGAACAAAAATTAGATTTATTAACAGTAAAACAAGCAAAAGAGTATATGAAAAATGATGAATTTAAAAAAGGGAGTATGCTTCCTAAGATTGAAGCATGTTTAGATTATATTACTCATAAAAAAGATGGACAAGCAATTATTACGTCATTAAGTAAGTTAAAAGATGCTTTGTTAGGAAGAACAGGCACAATTATTATAAGAAAGGGAGAATAATATGGCCAAAAAGAAAAGAAAAGAGTTTTTAACTGCTTTTTCGATTATATTCATATTAATATTCGCTTTAGGAATTGTTTCACATTTTCTACCTAAAGCTGAATTTGTAACTAACGCTGAAGGCGCTCTAGAAATTGTAAATGGTAGTGGTGTTGTAGGAGCTACACTTCCAGATGTATTATTATCTCCTATATTAGGATTTGAAAATGCAATTGATGTTTGTATATTTGTTTTAATATTAGGTGGTTTCTTAGCTACTATTGCAAGAACAGAAGCATTAGAAACAGGTATTAAAGTTTTAGTAAAAAAACTAAAAGGTAAAGAATTAGTTTTAATTCCAATTTTAATGTTTATATTCTCAATTGCTGGTACAACTTATGGTATGCTTGAAGAAACTGTAGGTTTCTATGCATTATTATCTGCTACAATGGTTATGGCTGGAATGGATACATTAGTAGCTTCAGCTGTTGTATTATTAGGAGCAGGTTCTGGTGTTTTAGGTTCAACTGTAAACCCATTTGCAGTAGGAGCTGCAGTATCTGCTTTACCAGAAGGTGTTGTAGTTAATCAGGGTTTAATTATCGGTATTGGTGTAGCTTTATGGCTTACAACATTATTAATTTCAATTATCTTTGTTATGGCTTATGCTAAAAGAGTAATTAAGAAAAAAGGTTCTACATTCTTATCTTTAAGAGAAAGAAGAAATATGGAAGAAGAATATGGTGCACATGCTAATACAGATTTAGATAATGTTAGATTATCAGGAAAGCAAAAAGTTACTTTATGGTTATTTGCTTTAACATTCTTAGTTATGATTGTAGGATTTATTCCTTGGGAATCATTTGGTATTGATATATTCACTAAATTTACAGGCTGGTTAACAGGTATGCCATTAGGACAATGGTATTTCTATGAATCAGCATTATGGTTCTTAATTATGTCAGTTATCATTGGTTTAGTTAATAGAACTGGTGAAAAACAATTTGTTGATACATTTATTGATGGTGCTGATGATATGGTAGGAGTTATCTTAATAATTGCTATAGCACGTGGTGCTTCAGTGTTAATGCAAAGTACATATTTAGATAATTACATTATATATAATGCTGCAGAACTACTTAAAAATGTTCCAGTAATTATATTTGCTCCATTTAATTATGTAGTTCATATTTTGTTATCAGTTTTAGTTCCATCAAGTTCAGGATTAGCAACTTTATCAGCACCAATTATTGGTCCAGTTGCAGATCAATTAGGATATAGTGTTGAAGGTACTATTATGACATTAGTTGCAGCTAATGGATTAGTTAATTTAATTACTCCAACTTGTGGTGCTATTATGGGAGGACTTGCTTTAGCTAAAGTAGAATATGCAACTTGGGTTAAGTTTGCACTTAAAATAGTATTTACAATTGCAATAGTTAATATTGTTATTTTAACAACAGTAATGATGTTTGTTTAGAGATGAAATTCATCTCTTTTTTTGTTTTAAATTTTTTAAAATATGATATAATATAATTCATTGAGGTGTTGTTATGAAAGGTAAAATTAATTTAACAGAATTAAATATTTATTATAATAGAATAAAAAAATGTATAGATAGTCATGATTTAAGTGCTGAAGATTTTAAGATGTATTATATGATATTCAAAGAATTTGTATATAGTGGTTTATTTTCACCAGAAATGCTAAAAGAATATGCACAATCATTGTTAAAATTTAATTTAAATTCTGTTGATAAAGATGATAATGTGAAAAATTATTATTTTGAATTAAAATCGTTTGTTGAATTTATTGATAGTGGTAGTAAAACTGAAAAATTTTCTGATTTGACTGTAAAAAAGGTATTTAAAATTAGATAAAATATCTTTTTTATTTTGGTAAGGCAAATAAAACTATTTCAGTTGGAAATATATTGTTACCATAAAATCTTAAATAAAAATTATAATTATTATTATATTCATAAATTAATTTAGGCAATTTCCATAAATCTTCATTGTTATGATATACAGAAATTAATAAAATAGGATTATCATTTATAATATGATTTTTAGCGCCTATTAAAGCATTATATTCACTGCCTTCAATATCCATTTTAATCATATCTATTTTTTCTAAGATATCATTATCTAAATTAACTGTTTCAATTTCTATATCTCCATTATCATCTATTTGGTTAGCTGAAGAATTTACTAAACTATTTTTTAAATACATAATAGAGTTTTCATTTGAAACAGCTTTGTTTTTATATATAATATTTTCATATTTGCTTAAATTATTTTTTAATGTAGCCATTGTATAATTAGTTATTTCATAACAATATATTCTTTTATAATTGTTATAAGTTTCTATATAATCTAGAGTTGTATCTCCAATAAATGAACCAATATCGACAAATACTTGATTATTACAATTAGGTATTATATCTAAATCAAAATAATGTTTAAAAGTATTATTCATACATTCTTTTAAAGTTATAAAATCATATTGATACCAATTATTTAATATTGCATATAATAATTTTTTAGAAGTATAATCTCTTAAATTATTGTATAACCAGATATAATCATCAATATGTTCATAAAATGATTTGGCTTTTTCATATATTTCATTATAATCATTTTTTTCTATATCTAATGTTCCCCAATATTTAAAATCATTTAAAAATTTTTGTATTGACTTTTGAGTATCGGGGTGAACTTTATTAAAACTATTTTTAATATTTATAAATATTTCCTCTAAAGTCATATTTTTAATTTTTACAACTAAATCATTAAAATTTTTATCAATTATATTCAAATTAATCACCTATAAAAAAGTATGCTATAAAATAACAAATTTTTACAATAAATTTATTTAAATATAATTAAATATTTGATATAATTGTATCTAGGAGTTGTTAGATATGGAAAAATATATACCAGATATTTATCAAAAAAGTATTTATACAATAAATTATGATACTTTATATAATAGAGGAATTAGGTGTTTATTAATTGATTTGGATAATACAATAGTTCCAATTACTATGAAAAAGCCTAATAAAAAAGTTAAAGAATTATTTGATGATTTAAAAACTAAAGGATTTAAAGTTATTATTTTTTCTAATAGTCCTAAAACAAGAGTAAAACCATTTAAAGATGAGTTAGATGTTGATTGTTGTGCTAGAGCATTAAAACCATTTAAATTTAAATATAATAAAATATTAGAAGAGTATAAATTAAATGTTGCAACAGTTGCTTGTATAGGAGATCAATTATTAACTGATATAAAAGGTGGTAATAGTATAGGGATAACAACAATTTTAGTAAATCCAATAGGTACTAAAGAAAGATTTATGACTAGAATTAATCGTTATTTTGAAAGAAAAATATTAAAAAAATTAAGAGATAATGATTTATTTACAAAAGGAAAGTATTATGAATAAATGTAAAGGTTGTGGTTCTTTAATAGATAATAACGATTTATGTGAAAGATGTTTTAGAATAAAACATTATAATGATTATAAAGTTGTATCTAAAACTAATAATGATTTTATTCCTATCTTAGAAAATATTAATAAAACAAATGATTTAGTTTTATTAGTAGTTGATCTATTTAATATTGGTGATTTATCAATTATAAGAAAATATTTAAAAAATGATATTTTATTGGTATTAACAAAAAGAGATATATTACCTAAAAGTGTCTCTTTAGATAAATTATATAGCTATGACTATAAAATAGATTATATTGATAAAATAATTATTAGTAGTAATAAAAATTATAATTTTGATGAATTATTAGAAAAAATAAATAAGTATAAAAAAACTAATAATGTTTATGTAGTTGGATATACAAATGCTGGTAAATCAACTATGATTAATAAATTAATATATAATTATTCTGATTTAGAAACTGAAATAACTACTAGTCCACTTCCTAGCACAACTTTAAATACAATTGAAATAAAATTAAATGATATTATTTTAATTGATACACCTGGGTTATTAGATGATGGTGATATAGTAAATTATGTAAGTGGTAATGAATTAAAAAAAATAATACCTAAAAAAGAAATTAAACCGATAACTTATCAAATAAGAGGTTCACAAATTATAATTGTAGATCCATATTTACAAATTGAAGCCAGTGATATTGATTTAACTTTTTATATATCAAATAATTTAGAAATAAAAAGATATTATAAAAATATATCTACTAATTTAAAAAAACATACTATTGAAGTTAATAAAAATGATATTGTAATAAAAGGCTTATGTTTTATTAAAACAAATAAAAAAAGTGTATTAAATATATACACTTTAGAAAATGTTAAAGTATTTACTCGTGATAGTATAATTTAGCAGCATCAATAAATGCTTTAAATATTTTTTTACTATTTAAATCTTTATCATAATTTTTTTCAGGATGCCACTGTAGACCAATATTAAAAAGGTCTTCTTTTTTTTCAACAGCTTCAATTACATCATCACAAGTTCCAACAACCTTATAATCACCACTATTAGATACTTTATAATTATGAAAACTATTTACTAATATTTTATTCTCTTTTAATATATTGAATAATTTAGAATCATTTTTAATATTTACCAAATGTTTATAATTACTGTTACTATTATGAAATTTATTTTCAATAACTATATTTATATTATTATTGTTATAATTACACATAGTCTGCATTCCCATACAAATACCTAATAAAGGTATTTTCTTTTTATTACAATAATCACATATAAAAATATGATGTTCAAATCTTTTTGAACCACCTGGAATTATGATACCATCACATAAATTAATTTGTTTTATTAATAATTCTTTATCTTCATTATTTAATTTGTTAGTGTCTTTTGGTCTAGTTTTATAGTAATCGATTAATAAAGGAGGTAATATAACAATAGGAATACCGCCATATTTAATAATAGCTTTTCTATAATTATCAAAAATACAAATAGTACTTTTTTGTTTTATTG
>CALVIQ010000107.1 GCA_944331815.1 uncultured Bacilli bacterium | reverse complement strand
CTTTTGTCATCCAAGTGAAATATGCAAATACAGGTGAAACACAAGCAAACAAAGTCCACCCCTTAATAAATATCCAACCATATACAGAATGAGTAATATGTGCTGTTAAATAATAAGTTATTAACATACCTATACAAAATAGAAAAACATTTATCATTGCCTTCTTTTTATTATCACTATATATAGATATTAAAGTTCCAAACAATATCCAAACAGCAAATTCAGAAAATACATTTCCTAATATTTCTGTATAAATATCAAACAATTTTGAAACAATACCTAATATTAAACCAATTATAAAAATAATAATTGGATTAAGTATTTTATTTTTCATAAATGTATCTCCCTATTTATTTTTAAATTTTTTATAAACTGCTAATTGGGAAAATATAGCACAAAATAAACTTGGAATAACTGCATATCCCGCACTTACCTGTCCTTTATTTATTAATACATATCCTGCTCCAATAAAAGTTAAAATCATAAAGATAAATGTTAATATTCTAAATATCTTCTCTTTTTTCATTTTCATCACCTTCAGATTCATCATTAATTTCTTCTTCAATTAAAATTGTACTTTCATATGTAACTTTAAATAACTTATCATAAAATATAGTTTTTTCTTTTAAAATTATTATTATATTTGTTAAATAAAAAGTAAATATTCCTAATAACACTAAAACATATAAGATAAAAGATATAAATGTATTTAAGTTTAAATAACTTATTATTGCAATTGATCCGATTCCTAAAAAATAAACTAAGATAAAATAATATACATAAATAAATATTATTCTTAATGTTAATCTTATTAACTTTTTATTAGGAAAATCTAACTTAACATTTAAAAACTTGCCACCTAATGTTTGATTATTTTTAAAATAAGGTATTAAAATATAATATATTACAAAAGAAATATAAATAGCTTTTTTAGTAAATATACTTATAAAAATAGTAAATATAACAAAAATAAACATATCTAAAAAGAACAATGTGATTCTTCTTAATCCTGATACTGTTTTACCCAATTCTTTTGCTTGTTTATCTATTTCATCACGAGTTGGTAAAAAATTATCAATTATTCCCATTATTAAATAGCCTAATACCCCTCCTAAAGTATTTAATATTAAATCATCAACATCAAATAATCGATATGGATAAGGATAAATAAAATATAATCCAGATAATTGCGTTAATTCAAAAAATAAACTTAAACAAAAACTAAAGAAAAATACTTTTTTAAAACTAAATTTAAAATAATATCTCAAATACATGCCAAATGGTATAGTCATTAAAATATTAAAAGCTGCAACATAAAAACTTGAACTAGTTAATGCTTGTAAATAAGTGTTTGGATCATTTATAATAAAGGAACTTTTATTTATAAAATCATCAACAAAAGAAAATGGAATTAAATTCATTATTTTATCTGGTTTAGTTACATCACTTATACTAGGAAGTGGTAAAATAACTAAAAAATAAACAGTAATCATATATAAAATAAATGAATAAATAATTAATGTTCGAAATTTATGAATTGCTCCATATTTATGATATTGATGTAAAATAAATGGTAATGTAAATAAAAAAGCAATTAAAGGAAAAATTAAAATTGCTGTTTTAATAGCTTCAACATATCCCATTTTATCATCTCCTTTAAATATTATATCAAATAAAAATTGTAATAGTTATTACAATTTAGTCATTTTTAAATTACTTTATAAACCATAGAATAATAACTAAATGAATTACTATTATTAATGGAACTCCGATTACAAAAGCTTTTTTCTTAGTTTTGTGGCGAAATAGATACATTGCTAAAAAGCCCCCAATTGCTCCCCCAACAAAACACATTCCTAATAAATAAACTTCTTTATATCGCCATTTTTTCTTTATAGCATAAATTTTATCAAGAGCAAACACTATAAAAGTTATCAAGTTTATAATAATTAAATATATTAAAATATATTTTTCAAATAAAATATTTGTTATCATCATTATATTTTTCCTTTAATTATAAAATTTAGCCCATTTTTCATATTCTTTATAATGTTCCTGATAATAATATATTTTATCTATATATTCTTTTTTTCTATTTATTAATTTATCTTTGCAATTATCAATACCATATTTATAAACAATAGCTGTTAGTTCATAAATAGGAAGTCCAATTGCGTGACCAACCGTATGAACAACGCCACAGGCTTGACCAATGGCATGACATAAAGCAATATCTTCTTTATTAGTTAATTCTTTAGCTACAGCATGACAATTTAAAATTGCTCTTTTAGCTTCTGGCATTTTAATTTCTCCTTGTGCCCATAATTTAGTTTTATTTAAAGCTATTCTAAATCTATCTTCATTTGGATATTTTTCTTCTAAATAATTAACTAATTCAAGAGCTAGATCTAAAGCCCATAGTGTTAATACTTTATGATTTTGTTCACTTATTAAAAACATCAAGTCTTGTAAAAAAAGACTTTTTTTGTCAAACAATATTTGATTTTTTCTTTTTAATTTTTCTTTAACTTCTAATATAACATCCATATATTTCTCCTAAAAATAAAATATTTTTAAACTCTATCAATTTTTATTAGTTTTGATTACAATTTTAACTATTTTCTATTTGTTTTGCTTCATTTAATAATTTATCAAAATCAGAAATATAATTTTTATCTTGAATCACTTTGTATTTTTCATATTCACTTTCTGCCTTTTCTACTGCTTGCTTATGTGAAATCTTTCCTTTTCCTTCTAATACTTCATAATGAAATAATTTCAAAGCATTTTCTACCTCGTTGGTCCAATCATTCATGTACATCGGTATATTTCTTTCAGCATTATTCTCAGCAATATCTAAAAATAAGTTTACCAAATTATTTAAATTTTTTATTTCTTTTTCATCTAAATAATTTTTAGCAATTATACAATCAGATTTTAATATTTTTCCATCAGGAGAATTTTCCCAAGTAGTAAGCCCCATATTATTTTTTTTAGAATCTACTCTATTATAAACAATTTCTGCTGCTGTTTGTCCTGTAATAGCATAATGAAATTTATTTTGAATTGTTTTATAAAATGTTATAGCCATATCACTATTTCTATCATAATCCATAGAACATTCTGCAAAAATATCAGTAATCTTTTGATAAAACATTCTTTCACTTGTACGAATTAATTTAATTCTTTCAAGTAATCTTTTAAAATATTCTTGATCTAATTTTCTTGCTTTCATAAATCTCTCGTCATTTAATGCAAAACCTTGCACCATATATTCTTTAATTAATTTATTCGCCCAAGTTCTAAATTTTATTGCTTTTTTAGAATTAACTCTAAAACCAATAGAAATAATCATATCTAAATTATAATATGGATAAACTCTTTTAACTTCTCTATTACCTTCTTTTTGAACTTGTGCAATTTTTGCACAAGTTGAATTTTGCTTTAATTCATCATCTTTATAAATATTATTGATATGCCTAACAATACCACTTCTATCAATATTAAAAAGTTTTGAAATTGCTTCTATATTTAACCAAACATCTTCATTTTCAAGTAATACTTCAACAGTTACATTTCCTTCTTCATCGTTATAAAATAAAATATTATTTTCATTACCAATTAATTTTTCTTGTGTTTTTTGCACTTTCTATAACATCTCCTTATCGTTTTAAATTTTTTAATCATTTTCTATTAAAAGTATACAATATTTATTTATTATTGACAAGAAAAAAAGACTTATTCTTCAATATTTAAGTCTTCTAATTCACCATTTTCACTAACTATTTTATTAACACTTTCTTCAATGTTTTTTAATTGTTCATCACATTCTTTAACTAATTTCATAGCTTCGCTATATTTGTTAATTGAATCTTCTAAATCATTAGTATCACTTTCTAAAGTAGCAACAATATCTTCTAATTTTTTAATTTTTTCTTCAAATTTCATTATTTATCTCCTTTACATTTACTAATATATTACCATCATTAAACTTAATATTTAATTCATCATCTTTCTTAATTTTTTTAACACTTTTAATTAATTTGTCATCTTTATAAGTTAAACTAAAACCTCTTTTCATAACATTTAATGGGTTAATAAGTTCTAGTTTTTCAATAATAGTATTTAATTTAGTTACATTATTATCTATTTTTAAATTAATATTTTTATTTAATTCTTTAGTTAATAAAATTAAATTTTGCTTTTTATTTTCAAATAATATACTTGGATTTTTTAAAACATAAGAATTTTTCAAACTGTCTAAATATAATTTTTTTAATTCTATCTTCTTTAATAATAATTCATTTATTTTATTATTTATTACATCTAAATTTTGCTTTTTGTTTTCAAATAATATACTTGGATTTTTAAGTATATATGAGTTTCTTAAACTATCTAAATTTAATTTATAAATATTAACTTTTTTAATTATATCCGAACTTAATCTTATTTTTAATTGTTCAATATATTTATTTAAATCAACTAAATTAGGCACAGCCATTTCCGCAGCTCCAGTTGGAGTTGGTGCTCTTAAATCAGCTACAAAATCAGCTATTGTAAAATCAACTTCATGGCCTACTGCACTAATAATTGGAATTTTAGAATCAAATATAGCTCTAGCTACTATTTCTTCGTTAAATGGCCATAAATCTTCAATAGATCCACCACCACGCCCAACTATTAAAACATCTAAATCATAGGTATTGGCTAATTTAATATTTTTAACAATATCTTTAGCAGCATTATCTCCTTGCACTAAACTTGGAAATAATATAACTTGTCCAATAGGAAATCTTCTTTTGATCGTTGATAATATATCTTTAATAGCAGCACCTGTATTAGCAGTTACTACCCCTATTTTAGTAGGATATTTAGGAATTGGCTTTTTATATTTACTATCAAATAATCCTTCAGCTGCTAATTGTTTTTTTAATTTTTCAAAAGCAATATATAAATTACCGACACCGTCTTCAATCATTTCATCAACATAAATTTGATAATTGCCAGTAGCTTCATAAACACTAATTCTTCCAGTTATTAAAACTTTTGTTCCATCGGTCGGATTAAAATTTAATTTTCTAGCGTTACCATTAAACATAATTGCATTTATTTTACTAGTTTCATCTTTAATTGAAAAGTATAAATGCCCAGTTGAATGGGCTTTAAAATTAGATATTTCACCTTTAATAAATACTTTTTGTAAATTAGCATCTGTATCTATTACATGCTTAATATATCTATTTATAACACTTACACTTAAATACTTATCATTCATGGTCCACCATCTCATGATATACTTTATCTAAAACCGCATTAATCATTTTTGCAACACTTTCGTCACTATATATTTTAGCTAGTTCTACCGCTTCATTAATAGAAACAATACTTGGAGTATCAGTATATAATAATTCATAAATACCCATTCTTAAAATAGCAATATCAGTACTACCTAAACGATCAATTGTCCAATTATTTAAATATTTATTAGCAATTTTATCTAAATCATTTTGATATGTTATAACACCATATACAATATCTTTAACAAATTCATTATCTATTTCTAAATTTTCTTTAATAACATCTTCTACTTCATAAATCATTTTATTTTTATCATAAACAACTATTTGATAAAGAATAGTCATAATAATTTTTCTTGCTTCACTTCTATTTAATTGTTCCATACATATAACCTCTTTTTCATTATATTCATTATA
>CALVIQ010000106.1 GCA_944331815.1 uncultured Bacilli bacterium | reverse complement strand
AATTCTTCTTCTGAAGGTTCCCTATTTAATTCCAAAGTTAATTGTCTTTGAATACGAGCTAATTTATTAATTGTTTCTACCATATGAACTGGAACACGAATTGTTCTTGCTTGATCAGCTATTGCACGAGTAATAGCTTGTCTAATCCACCAAGTAGCATAAGTTGAAAATTTATATCCTTTAGATACATCAAATTTTTCAACTGCTTTCATTAATCCAATATTTCCTTCTTGAATCAAATCCAAAAACAACATACCACGACCAACATATCTTTTAGCAATACTTACAACTAATCTTAAGTTTGCTTCTGCTAAAATAGTTTTTGCTTCTTCATCGCCTGCGATTATTCTATCTGCTAAATCTAATTCTTCTTCATTTGTTAGCAACTTAATTTGTCCAATTTCTTTTAAATACATTCTAACCGGATCATTAATATTTAAATCTTTAGTCAATGTATTATCATCTAATAATATTTTTTCTGATCCACCATCAGTTTCCTCTTCTGATACAACAGGAATATTATTTTCATTAAATACATTATATAAATCATCCAATGAATCAGCATCTAAATCTAATCCTTTTAAAGCCGCAGCTAAATTTTCATATGTAATATAGCCTTGTTCTTTCCCTAATTTTACTAATTCTTCTTTTCGTTCTGTAAACGATTTAATTTCATTAAACATTTTTTTCTCTCCTTACCACTAATTCTAATATTCTTTGCCCTAATTTAGCTTTTTTTTCTAAATCAGTTTCTTCATTCATTAATTTAGTTAATCGATCACATTCATCATTGATATTTTTTTCTTCAATAGCATCAAAATAATCAATTATTAAATTATTACTATAATTTTCATTTAAATTTAAAGACTCTATCTTACCAACTACAGAAACCAATTCACTATCCAAATCTGATAAAAACTCTGCTTCATTTATATAATTATTATTTTTATAAAAGTAACTTATTTCATGCGCTAGCATTCGATATTCTTTAGTTGGAAAATAGATTGTCCTATTATCAAACATTTTAATAACATCAGCACTTCTTAACATATAAAACAATAGTCCTAGTTGTGCCATATCATATTTATTAGTTTGTACTATTTTTGGTTTATTTATTTTAGTTACTTCTTTTTTAGTTAATTTATCTTTTAAAAATTCAATATCCAAATCAGTTTCTTTACTTAATTTTTTTAAAGTTATTTCTCTTAATATATCATCATCAATTGAATTAAGTTGTTCAATAACTTCTTTGGCATACTTAGCTTTATCAACAGTTTGACTTAAATCTTTATTTTTTTTAAGATAATTTAACTTAAAATCCATAACACTTATCGGATTATTTATTTTATCTAGAAATTTATCTTTACCATATTTTAAAATATATTCATCAGGATCTAAATTTTCTTCTAATCTTACTATTTTAGGTATTATATTATACTGTAATAATATATCACTACAAGCCATAGTTGCTTTAGCACCTGCTTTATCTCCATCAAAACATATAATAATATTACTAGCTAATCGTCTAATTATATTAGCATGTTCTTTTGTAAAAGCAGTTCCTAACGTAGCTACTACATTTTTAACACCAACACTATGAGCTCTAATAACATCCATGAATCCTTCCATAATGATAACAGTGTTTTTCATTCGGCATTCGTTTTTAGCTCTAGCATAATTATAAACAAACTCACCTTTTTTAAATAATACATGTTCCTTACTATTAATATATTTAGGAGCATCAATATTGGTATATATTCTACCACTATAACCAATTACTTTGTTATTTATATCATGTAAAGGAAACATAATTCTATCGTAAAAGAAATCATGAAATCCTCTTTCATCTTTAACAATTAAACCACTATCAATCAAATCTTTTTCTTTAAATTCTTTTTTTTCTAACAAAGTAGATAAAGCTTTACTATTTTTAATAGCTAGTCCAATTTCAAATTCTTTAATTAAATCATCATTTATTTTTCTTTTATATAAATATTCTTTAGCTTCTTTACCATATGAAGTATTTATATTATTTAAATAAAACTTTTGACCAATATCATAAATTTTATATATATCATTATTTTTTATTGTTTTAGTATTTTTAGTATCAATAGCAATGTTAATGCCAGCCATATCAGCTACCATTTTAACTGCTTCAATAAAAGATACGTGTTCGTATTCTTTGATAAAATTAAAAACATTACCAGCTGTATGACAAGAAAAACAAGAAAATATTTGTTTATCAGGAGAAACACTTAAAGATGGATCACTATCCTCGTGAAATGGACATACTCCAAAATAATTCTTTCCTTTTTTTGTAAGTGGAATATATTTTGACACAACATCAACTATATCAACACTATTTCTTATTTCATTAATTTGTTCCTGTGATAATGTTTTCATATTTATCTTCCCCTATTTATTAATATACGACAAAAACTAACAATTTCCTTTTTTTTTACATATTTTTTTTAATTTTTTTCATATTATTTAATAAGGAGTGACTAAAATGAGCTTAAAAGCAATTAAAATAATCGGATTTTTTGTTATATTTTTACTATGTTTTCCTTTTCATTTTTTATATGATTGGCTACCTAATTCATTATTTAGTATCTTCTTTCCTGTAAATGAAAGTATTTGGGAACACATGAAATTAATTTATATATCTTTTGTTTTTTATGGGATATTTGATTATCTATTACTTAAAAAAAACAACATTAATTTCAATAATTTTTTAATTCAATTATTTTTAATACCCATTTTAGCAATTATTATTTATCTAATTATATTTATTCCTATTTATAAAATAATAGGCGAAAATATGATAGTAAGTATTGGATTATTAGCAATTGTAATTATGATTGAACAAATATTAAGTATCTTTATATTAAAATATAAAGAAATAAAATATCAAAATATTATAGGAATTATTGGAATTATTTTAGTATATATTATATTTGGTTATTTAACTTATAAACCAATTGAAAATTATATATTTTATGATACAGTAAAAGATAAATATGGAATTAATATATATATAAAATAAAAAATTAATCATTTCTGATTAATTTTTTTATGGACTAGGTAATACCGGAGTTACTGGTGTTACTGGTGTTGCTGTACAAGTTATCATATATTCAATATCACCGGTTACTTTTGCTCCGATAAGTCTATCATCATCACAACTTACTACAGTATTATCTACAACTGGAATATCATCATCAGTTAAAATATAATATCCATTTTCTGACAATTTGTTATTATCATCATATAAGTTAACTAAAATCTGATGAACAGCTGTTCCATCAACAAATCGACCATTATTAACAGAAAAAGTAATTAACGCTTGATATTTATCAGGTATACCATCAGGTCGTAATTTTTCATCGGCAACGATTTCAATTATTTTTGTTTTTGTACTTGTCAAACCACTATTACTTGTAGCTGTACACTTCAATTCGACATTTTTTAATTGTGAAGATGGAACATATTCATAATTACAACTTAAATTTCCACCACTTATACCATAACTAATTGAAAAATAATCTTTTACTAATTTTGTTGTTCCTTTTATTAACTCAAATTCAGAATCATTGGTAGATATTATTGGAGTAGTCTTATCTAATTTATATGTATCACTACATAATTTAGTTGTTTTATTATTATTATCAGTGACTTCAATACATGTTCTATTATTTCCTTCTACTTCTATATAAAAATCTTTTGTAGTACCTGTGATATTAGCTATTGGAACACATTCACTACTACTATTACTTACACAACTTTTAGCACTTTTGATTCCACTTCCACTATTATCAGTAATTGTAGCTGTCACATAAAAATTTTTATTAGCCCAACCATTTGCATTAATAGTTCCTTCTGTTACATTATACACTATTGTTGGGGCTTCTGAATCAACAATTATTCTTCTTACAACTTCTCTTATATTACCAGCATTATCTCTAATACTATATTTCACACTTTTCGTTCCTGATATTGATGTATCTATACTACTCGGTTCTATCATTAAATTTCCGCTTATTCCACTTAATGAATCACTATAAGTTACATTTTCTTTTAAATTTATTAATTCACTTTTTTTAATAACTTTATCTTCTATACCAGAAATATTTGGGCGCGTTTTATCCAATTTATATTCTATACATTTTTTTTCACTCGTTCCTAAACTATTACTTGCTATTGCACATATATAATTAATCCCTTCAGTAGTTACAAATTTTGTATTATTTCCTTTTTCAATAACTTGATTTGGTTCACATTCATTATTTGATAAACAATATTTTAATTCACCAATACCAGATATTGTAACTGCCAAATCATCTTTACCCCAACCATTTTCGTTTATTAATTTTTCATCATATATTATTCTTATTTCTGGAGGTTGCTCAATTATTTCACATTCTTCATCATATGTAAATTCATATTGTTTTTTGCTTTCAACCCAATTATATATTACACAACCATCCATTGTTTCATTTGTTACTGGATTTATTATATTTAAATTAAGATATCCCTTTTTTATTAATTCTGTAAGTTCTATTTTATTTTGTTCTTCATCATATCCCAAATCATTTTCTACACTATAGTTATAAGCAGCTTCTTCTATACTACTTATTACTTGTTTTAAAGATTCTTCTTTACTATTTTTTATTGATTTATCAATTATTGGATATGTTATCAAAGCTATTACTCCTAATATTATTATTACTCCTAGTAATTCTACTAAAGTAAAGCCAAATATATTTTCTTTAAATGTATTTTTCATTTATTTTCTCCTAACTTATACACTATATTATATCAATAATTATACACTATTTTTGACCGTAAAAATTTAACTGTGTAAGTTTGTATATTTTGTTATTTTTACCTTTCTACTAATTTTTTTACCGTCTATATATATTGTAGCATAAATAAATAAATAAATAAATAAATAAATTTTACATAT
>CALVIQ010000105.1 GCA_944331815.1 uncultured Bacilli bacterium | reverse complement strand
CAAAAGATAATACTCCAGATCCTGAAATTATGAAAATATCTAATCTCATAAATCCTGATTTAGACATAGAATTTAATAAAGAATATTATGGCTCAATTCAAGATAATAATAAAAGATTTGAGTATATCTTACTTTTAGTTTGTAAAAAGCTAGGAAGAGTTATACCACAGGTGTTTGATGGTATTACAGACTATATAGATATTTTAATTCCGGATAATCTGTTAAATGATTCTGGATATATAACTAAATTATTAAAAGATATATCAGTTGATAATTTTGAACAAGTAGAAATTATTGGCTGGTTATATCAATATTGGAATACAGAAGTTTTTGATGAAATTTATGATGGAGATATGTCAAATAGAAAAGTAGATGCAAGTAAATTACCGGCTGCAACACAATTATTTACACCGGAATGGGTAGTAAAATATATGGTAGAAAACTCATTAGGAAAATATTGGTTAGAACATTCGGATAAAAATAATTTGAAAGATAATTGGAAATATTATATAGATACTGAAATGGATATGCAAAAAAATATAAAACCAATTGAATTAAAATTTTTAGATCCATGTAGTGGAAGTGGACATGTCTTAGTATATGCTTTTGAAGTTTTATTCCAGATTTATTTGGATTATGGTTACTCAAAAAATGAAATAGCAAAATTGATCTTGCAATATAATTTATTTGGATTAGATATAGATAATAGAGCTAATCAACTTTCAATATTATCTGTTATACTTAAAGCTAGAGAATATGATAAAAATATTATGAATAACGATGTTATAAAGAAACTTAACATATTAAGTATTATAGATTCTAATAACTTAGATATTGGCTCAATAGAATTTATAAAAAAACAAATAGGAGATGGCGAACTAATATCGTATATATGCGATACATTTAAAGATGCAAAAGAATATGGATCAATTTTAAAAGTAAAGAAATATGATTTTGAAAATTTATTTAATAAAATTTTAAACATAGATGAAATGGAATTAGATATTATTGATAGGGGCTATATGAAAACTATTAAAGATAAATTTTTACCATTAGTTAAAGTGGCAGAAATATTATCACAGAAATATAGTGCGATTACCACAAATCCTCCATACTTAAATGGAACCAAAATGAGCCCAAAATTATCAAGTTATTGTGAAAAAAATTACAATGATTCTAAAGCAGATTTATCAGCTGTATTTACTACTAAAGCTTTGTATGAATTTTTAGATAAAAAAGCCTATATGGGATTTGTAACTACAATATCTTGGATGTATTTAAAAACATTTGAGGAAATGAGAATAAAATTAATTAAGGAAAAACAAATTTCTTCTATCGTAGATTTTGGAACAGAATTGTTTGATGGAAAAATTGGTCATTTGCCAATAGTTTCATGGATAAATAAAAATGATGAACCTAAGTATGAGGTTTTAGCAATAAAATTAAATCAATTCTGTTATGCTAGACGAGATGAAAAGAAAACGGAATTTTATAATAAAAAAAATTATTATACATTAAAACAAACTGATTTCGAAGCTATACCTGGTATGCCCATTGCATATTGGATTACAGAAAGCATAAAAAAAGTATTCTCAAATAATAAATTATTAAAGGATTATGCAGAACCTAAACAAGGTATTGCAACATCAGACAATAAGAGATTTCTTAGAATGTGGAATGAGGTTAATTATTTTAATATTGCATTTAACATTTCAAATGCTGAAGAATCTAGTAAATCTGATTTAAAATGGTATCCATATAATAAAGGTGGAAATTATAGAAAATGGTATGGAAATAATGAGTTTGTTTTGAATTGGAAACATAATGGTATAGAACTAAAAAATTATAAAAAATCGGTTATTAGAAATGAAAATTATCAACTAAGAGAAGGTATTACATGGTCTTTAATAAATTCATCATTTGGAGGACGCTATTTTGAAAAAGGACATTTATTCGATGTTGGTGGCTCAGGTACATTTCCAAATCATGATATTATATACTATATTACTGGATTATTAAATACTAAATTAGTAAATGAATTTCTAAAAATATTAAATCCAACTTTAAATTTTCAAGTTGGAAATATTGCATCACTACCTATTATAATAAATGAAGAGTATAAAGAAAAAATAGAACAGATTGTAAAGGAAAATATTGAAATTTCTAAAAATGACTGGGATGATTTTGAAACAAGCTGGGATTTTAAAAATCATCCATTGCTAAAGAATAGAATGATTGAAATTTCTGATAGAATATATGTTAAACAAAAAATAGCAGATATTTATAAAAATTGGAAAAATAAATGTAATGAAAGATTTAATAGATTAAAGCAAAATGAAGAAAAATTGAATAGCATATTTATAGATATATATGGATTACAGGATATATTAAACCCAGAAATGGAGGACAGAGATATTACTATCAGAAAATCAAATTTAGAAAGAGAAATAAAGTCTTTAATAAGTTATGCAGTTGGTTGTATGTTTGGAAGATACTCTCTTGATAAAGAAGGATTAATATATGCAGGTGGAGATTTTGATAAAATATACAAAAAATATAAGGAAACTGATGGTGGTTGGGCAGGTGTTAGTTTATCAAATTATAAAGTATTAAATGATAATGGACAAGATATAGATTTATCATTTGAAGTTGATAAAGATAATATTATTCCTATAACTGATGAAACATATTTTGGAGATGATGTAGTTGAAAGATTCAAAACTTTTATAAGTGTTGTTTATGGAGAAGAAACACTATATGAAAATCTTGAATTTATTGCTGAAACTTTAGGTAAGAGAAATGGTGAAAATAGTGAAGAAACAATAAGAAGATATTTTATTAATGACTTTTATAATGACCATTTAAAAATGTATCAAAAAAGACCAATTTATTGGATGTTCGATAGTGGAAAAAAGAATGGATTTAAGTGTTTAATATATATGCACAGATATAATGAAAGTTTAGTTTCAAATATAAGATTAAATTATTTACATAGAATTCAAAATACTTATGAAAGATATTTGAAAGAAATTACAGAAAAATTAAATAATGATTTAGATTTGGCTAATAAAAGAGAATTGGTAAAAAAACAAGCAGACTTAAGTGCAAAATTGCAAGAAACAAAAGAGTACGATGAAAAAATAGCACATATTGCAGACCAAAGAATAAAAATAGATTTAGATGATGGTGTAGCAGTAAATTATGCTAAATTTAGTGTTAAAAATCCAAAGAATGGAAAAGATGAAAGCATATTAGCACAAATAAAGTAGGGAGAAAGCCGTTATGTTTGAAGAAGTAAAAGAATTGTTAATTTCAATGTTAAAATCAAGTTTTTCAAGCACAACTGAAAGAAGTAGAAACAGAAAAATAATCTTTTGGTATGATGCAAAGAAAGACTACGAAGAGTTATTAAAAGAATTAGAGTTAGAAAATACAGAAATTATTAAATATGATAATAATAGTTTATGGATTAGGTATCATATTGAAAAAGAAGAATTAAATAAAAATATAGTAATATACCTTCCCTTTGATAGACAAAAAAGTATAAATAATGAATTATTAGATATTGAAACTGCTAATTCTGATTTATTATTCAATCCTGACTCAACAACTATGAGATTAAAAAATCTTGGATTAAGTGATGATTGTAGAGTAGTAATAAAGAAATATGATAGGTTCTTTAATAATAAAACAAGGGAAAATGACTTTAAGGAATTTGATATAGAAAAAGATAGCGATAATATAGATTATATTGTAACTAGCATACTTTTAGGAATAAAAACAATTAATATAGATGATATTATAAAGAATATTATTAAGATATATTATGATGATAGAAAGAAATATGAGGCATTATTTAAGTTCGGCAACGAAGAATTTATATTAAATTTAATAAATAAATACTTTGGTAGCAAAATAAATTCTACTGAGGAAATGGAAAATGTATTCAAATCATTAGTATTTACATATTTTGCTGCAAGTATTTCTGACATAAACAAATTAAATAGATATGGAAAATATTTATTATCAAATAGAGTAACGAATAGTCAGGTATTTGTGAATAATTTAATGAGGGATAAATCTACAAGAAAATACTTTGAATTGATTTCAAATGACATATCAAAAGAATTTGGAATAGAAGAATTAATTAGCACAATAGATATTGAAGATTATAAAAATGCAGATGCGTTTAGTATTATTGATGATAATATTATTTTATATATAGTTAACCAATTGTTTAATAGTATAAATGAATTTGAAAGATATAATGAATTAATAACATTAAGAGAGAGTAAATATTGGTATGAAAAATATTACAACGAGTATAATTTCTTAAAAGTCGTAAGTAAATATTTTGAAGTAGTTAATAGAGTACAAACATTAATAAAAACATTTGAAATCGAAAAATTTGTCGAATTATATACTAATGAATTATATTTAGTAGATACTTTATATAGGAAAATGTATTATTTCTTTGATAATATACGAGATAAAGATAATTTTATAAACTTAAAAAACAAAGTGGAAAATAATTATACAAATACATATATGCTCGAGTTATCATTAAAATGGAACGATACAATAGAAAACATTAATAGGTATGATGTAAATAAACTAACAATGCAAAACAAGTTCTTTGATAAGTATATAAAATCACAAGCTGAAAGTTCAAGAAATGGCAGAACAATAGTTATTATTTCAGATGCCTTTAGATATGAATGTGCAAAAGAATTAAATGAAAAACTAAAAGTATTTGGTACAAAGTCGGAGATATACTATATGCTAGGATTAGTTCCATCATATACACAATTAGGAATGGCAGCATTGCTTCCTAATAAAGAATTATCAAGAGATCCTAACTATAAAGATAAAGGTAGTGATAGTATATTTGTTGATGGTATGAGCTCAGTCGGAACAGATAATAGAGAAAAAATACTTACAAAAGCAGTTACAGAAGGATTAGCCATTCAATATGAAGAATTATATGCAATGACTAAATCAGAATGGAAAAAGATTTTTTCAGGTAAAAAAGTTGTATATATATATCATGATGTTATTGATAATGCAGGGGAACATGATGAAAACAATGTATTTGAAGCTTGTGAAAAAGCAGTAAAACAAATTGAAGGATTGGTAAAGGATTTACATACTACTTTTAGTGGTGTAAATTGTTATATTAGTGCAGATCATGGTTTCTTCTATAAGAGAGGAAAAGTTGAAGATTATCAAAAAACATTAAAAGATGTAAATGCTACAAAACAAAAAATTAGATACTCTTATACTGATAAAAAATCTGAGGAAGAAGGTATTATTTCTATAAATCTTGATTATATATTTGGAGAAAATAGTGGATATGTAAATATTCCAAAAGGACAAAATGTATTTTCTAGACAAGGTGGTGGAATAAATTATGTACATGGAGGTATTTTACCACAAGAAATAATTATTCCTGTAATAGATTTCAAATCAACAAGAACTTCTGAAGAAAGTAAAAAAGTTGGAATTACATATAGTGGATTATCAACAAAAATTACTAATGCAATTACATATCTTGAATTTTTACAAGATAATAAAGTGGATGAAAACAATCTTGGATGTAGATATTTATTACATTTTGAAGATGAAAATGGTAATAGAGTTTCTGATGAATGTACTATTGTTGCAAATTATACAAATGCTGAAGTTAAGGATAGATTCTTCAGAGAAAAATTTGTATTTAAGAATATAGATTATGATAAAGAGAAGAATTATTATTTAGTTATTGTAGATGAAGAAACAGGAATAGAACAACAAAGAATAAGATTTATTATAGACATTGCTATTATAAATAATTTTGGATTTTAAGGAGTGTACCTATAATGGAAGAATTAAATGAAAAATTAAATAAATATTTTGCAGGTAAAGTAGTTAGAAAAGACCTGACAAAAAAGATAAAAGAAGGAGCTAATGTTCCTGTATATGTTCTTGAATATCTGTTAGGTATGTATTGTGCTACAAATGATGAACAAGCTATTAATGATGGTGTTAGTACGGTAAAGAGAATATTGGCAGATAATTTTGTTAGACCTGATGAGGCAGAAAAAATAAAATCTAAAATTAAAGAGCAAGGAATATATACAATAATTGATAAAGTAACTGTAAGATTAAATGAAAGGCAAGATATTTATCAAGCTGAATTTTCTAATTTAGGAATAAAAGATGCCTATATATCTGAAGATATAGTAAAAAAATATGAAAAATTACTTGTTGGTGGAATATGGTGTATTGTAAAAGTAAGTTATACATTTGATGATGCAGAAAAACACAAAATACCATTCACTGCATCAAGTTTAGATCCAATTCAATTACCAAATATGGATTTGACAGGTTTATTTGAAGGAAGAAAAAAATTTACAAAGGAAGAATGGATGGATGTATTAGTTCGTTCTATGGGAATTGAACCTTTACAATTAACAGATATTCAAAAATGGCACTTTATAGAAAGAGCAGTTCCATTAGTAGAAAATAATTATAATCTATGTGAATTAGGTCCTAGGGGGACAGGAAAATCGCATATATATAAAGAAATTTCTCCAAATAGTATATTAATTTCAGGTGGACAAACAACTGTAGCAAATTTATTTTATAATATGAGCCAAAAGAAAATTGGATTAGTAGGAATGTGGGATTGTGTTGCTTTTGACGAAGTTGCTGGCATAACATTTAAAGATAAAGATGGTATTCAAATAATGAAAGATTATATGGCATCAGGTTCTTTTGCAAGAGGAAAAGAAGAAAAAAATGCTAATGCATCTATGGTATTTGTAGGGAATATAAACCAAAGTGTAGAAGTATTGCTAAAAACATCACATTTATTTGAACCATTTCCAAAGGAGATGGCTAACGATTCTGCTTTCTTTGATAGAATGCATTTTTACTTGCCTGGATGGGAAATACCAAAAATGAGACCTGAATTGATAACTAATGAATATGGATTTATAACTGATTATCTTTCAGAGTTTTTTAGAGAAATGAGAAAAAGAACTTTCTCTGATTCGTTAGACAAATACTTCAAATTAGGTAATAACTTAAATCAAAGAGATGTTATTGCAGTTAGAAAGACAGTATCAGGCTTAGTTAAATTATTATATCCAAATGGAGAATATAGCAAAGAAGAACTAGAAGAAATATTAGCTTATGCTTTAGTTGGTAGAAGAAGAGTAAAAGAACAATTAAAGAAAATTGGTGGAATGGAATTTTATGATGTTCACTTCTCATATATAGATTTAGAAACAATGGAAGAAAAATTTATATCTGTACCTGAAAGTGGAGGAGGAAAACTTATTCCTGAAGGAATGCTAAAAGCAGGACATACATATTTTATAGGTCGTGGAAATTCAGGAATAATAGGAGTATATAAAATAGAAGTTGAATCACCTAGTGGACATGGTAAATTTCAAATATCAGGAATTGGAACAGATAGAGAAACTAAAGAGGCATTAAATACGGCTTTCAATTATTTTAAAGCAAATAGAAAAAATATAAGTGCAAGTATTCAAGTGGATGGTGTTGATTACTTATTACATATTGAAGATTTACAAGGAATTGGAGCATCAAAGGATTTATCATTAGCATCATTTGTAGCAATGTGTAGTAGTGCATTAAAGAAACCAATGCAAGGTAGTTTAGTAATTTTAGGTAGTATGAGTATAGGTGGAACTATTGGAAAAGTTGAAGAACTTGCCAATACATTACAAGTTTGTTTTGATTCTGGAGCAAAAAAGATATTATTACCAATGTCCTCTGCATCAGATATTGCATCAGTGCCTAGTGACTTATTTTCAAAATTTAATATATCATTTTATAACGATCCAGAAGATGCAGTATTTAAAGCATTAGGAATTGAATAA
>CALVIQ010000104.1 GCA_944331815.1 uncultured Bacilli bacterium | reverse complement strand
GGAAGAGTCAATTTTTCTCTGGTATGATGCATCCAATTATGAATTTTATTGGTAATTTAGGATATGTTGTAATTGCAATATTAGGTGGATATTTTACTATTTTAGGTAAAATAACAGTTGGTAATATTCAATCATTTATTTCTTATACTAAAAACTTTACAAATCCAATCGCTCAATTAGCTCAAGTATCAAATATGATTCAATCAATGATTGCAGCTAGTGAAAGAGTATTTGAATTTTTAGATCAACCAGAAGAAAAAGAAGTTAAAAATCCTCTTAAAGTAGATAATATTGAAGGAAATGTTACTTTTGATCATGTTAAATTTGGTTATAATGAAGATCAAATAATTATTAAAGATTTCAGTGCAAATGTTAAAAAAGGACAAAAGATTGCTATAGTAGGACCTACTGGAGCTGGTAAGACTACAATGATTAAATTACTTATGAGATTTTATAATGTTAATGATGGTGCTATTTTAATTGATGGCAACAATATTAATGATTTCAAAAGAAGTGATTTAAGACATATTTTTGGGATGGTTTTACAAGATACTTGGTTATTTTCAGGAACTATTATGGAAAATTTAAGATATGGTAAATTAGATGCAACTGATGATGAAATAATAGAAGCAGCTAAAAAAGCACATGTTCATCATTTTATTCAAACTTTACCAGATGCATATAATATGGAATTAAATGAAGAAACAAACAACATATCTCAAGGACAAAAACAATTATTAACAATTGCTCGTGCTATTTTAGCTAATCCTAAAGTATTAATATTAGATGAAGCAACTAGTAGCGTTGATACAAGAACAGAAATATTAATTCAAAAAGCAATGGATGAATTAATGAAAGGAAGAACATCTTTTATAATTGCTCATAGATTATCAACTATTAGAGATGCAGATTTAATATTAGTTATGAATAATGGCGATATTGTAGAACAAGGAAATCATGAAGAATTATTAAAGAAAAATGGTTTCTATGCTAATTTATATAATTCTCAATTTGAACAATAACATATAGTTATTGTTTTTTTCACAAAATAATCATTGATAAATTAGAAAAAATAAGTTATAATAATTATTAGAATATGAGGGATGAAAAATGAAAAAGACAGTTTTATTTTTAATGAATGGCTTTGGGATTGAACAAATTAATTCATACAATATATATAATGCTAAATTAATGCCTAATTTAGATTCTTATACAAAAAATTATTTATTTACATCAATTGAATCTAAAGCATACGATTTAGTAAGTGGTTATAGAACCTTTAGTACTTCTTCTGATTTACCACTTTCTTATTCTTTAATAGACAACTATTATACTAAATTTAATGAAAATAAAAATTTAAATTTTTATTTAAATAGTATCAGACCAGAAGGAAAAGTACAATTGTTTTTGTTTTATGATTCAGAAAAAAGTTTTGAGCATATAAAATCTTTTTGTAATTATATAAAAACTAAAAATTCTAAAATATATTTGCATATTGTTTTAACTTCTCATAATACTAATAATTATAAAGATATCGAAAAAATAATTTCTAAAATAAATTATGAATTTAAAGATATAAAAATAGGTATTATTGTAGGAATTAATTCGATAACAACTCAAAATTTAACAGCATTTATGAATATGTTTCAAAATGAGGTTGGTGAAAAGTGGAAAGAAGTAACTAAAAAAATTAGTTATTTACAAACTTCAAAAACATTACCAAAAGATGTAAAAGAATTTTATATAAATGATGGATTTAAGTTTGATGTTAATGATAGTATTTTCTTTTTTAATTATGAATATTTTGATTTATCAAATTTTATATTAAATATTAGTAAAGTAAATAATATAAATGATTATTGTTCTTTATTTGGAATGAATGGCGTTAAGTATCCTATGTTTGCATATCCATCATCTGGTATATCTATGGCAAATTCATTAAAAAAAATAGAAGCAAAAACTTTAGTATTATTAAATAGTGAAAATATAAAACAAATTAATTATTATTGTAATGGATTACAAAATATTGTTTCTGATAATATTTGTTTTACTAAAACTGATAATGGAATAAATCCTAATTATTTAAAATCAATAATAAGAGATTCAAATTATGATTTAATAATTATAAATTTTCAAATTGATAATGTAAAAACTGTTTCTGAATTAAATGAAAAGTTAAGTAGATTAGATATTATGTTAAAAGCGGTGCATGATTTTTGTGTCGATTTAAAAATTAGTTTATTTATATCATCATTATATGGAATGCAAAAAGAGTTAGTGGTAGATAATTTTGTTAAAGCAACTGTTGATTTTTCTTTGAAAGTGCCATTTATAGTTATAGATCCAGTTTTTAATAAAACTAATTTTACTTTAGGAATAGGTAATATTTATACATTAGCAAACACAGTTTATACCAACATTAACCCTAAAAACGAAGGAGCAGTTTTAATTAGAAAAAAAGATTTTATAGCTAAAATGATAAAAAAATAGTTGACTAATTATGTTAAATGTAATAAAATAAACTTATCAATGTGATGACGGAGCTTGGAAACTCTTGAGCAATATGTTAAAAAGCGATTCTATTAGAATAAGTAAGGTGGAACCACGGTGATGCGTCCTTATAATTTCTAATAGAATTTTATTTTATGGGGGACTATATGAAATATAGAGCACTTTTTTTAATAAAATTAGGATATTATTTGGAAGGCAAAAAAATAACTTTAAATTCTGAAATATATAGTTTATTTATTAGATTTTCTTTAGAATGTTCATTTTTTGAAGAATTAAAAAAATTAATTGAAAAAATGATGGTTTTAAAAGTAAAAAAATTAGAATTTAGTTATGATTCGTTCTTAAATTCTTATAATTATATAAAAGAAAAAATATGTGATAGAGATAATTATAATAATTTAAAACATGAGTTTTATCAGCTATTTACTGCAGAAGAATTAAAACTTATGGATGAATTAGTATGGTATTTTTATAACTATTATTCTTTATATTTAGATGAAATAAGTAATGGTAAGGAAATATTACCTTATGATTATAGAAATAGTACAAAAATATATGTGTTATCTTAAAGAGGAGAGATATTTATGACAATGGAAAAAATGGTTAATTTATGTAAACAATATGGTTTTATATTTCAAGGTAGTGAAATATATGGAGGTTTAGCTAACACTTGGGATTATGGACCTTTAGGTTCAAGATTGAAAAATAATATTAAAGATGCATGGAGAAAAAGATTTATTCAAGAAAGAAAAAATAGTTATGAAATAGATGCTGATATTTTAATGCATCCAAGAGTTTGGGAAGCATCAGGACATGTTAGTTCTTTTTCTGATCCATTACTAGATTGTAAAGAATGTAAAAGTAGACATAGAGCTGATAATTTAATTGATGATTTTGATTCTAATGCTCATGCTGATGGTATGACTCAAGAAGAAATGGTTAATTATATTAAGGAACATAAAGTTCCTTGTCCAAAATGTGGCAAATCTAATTTTACGGATATTAGACAATTTAATTTAATGTTTCAGACATATCGAGGAGTTACTAATGATGCAAAATCAGTAGTATATTTAAGACCAGAGAATGCTCAAGGAGAATATGTAAATTTCTTAAATGTTCAAAGAAGTATGCGTGCTAAATTACCTTTTTCAATTGGCCAAATTGGTAAAGCATTTAGAAATGAAATAACACCAGGTAACTTTACTTTTAGAACAATTGAATTTGAACAAATGGAATTTCAAACATTTTGTAAAGAAGGAACTGATTCAGAAATCTATAATTATTTTAAAGAATACGGTAAGAAATTCTTCATGGATTTAGGATTAAAAGAAGAAGATTTAAGATTTCATGATCATGAAAAATTAGCTCATTATGCTAAAGAAGCATGTGATATTGAATATAAATTTCCATTTGGTTGGGGAGAAATAAATGGTACTCATAATAGAACTAATTTTGATTTATCTAGACATCAAGAATATAGTGGTGAATCTCAAACTTATTTAGATCCTGATACAAATGAAAAATATATTCCATATATTATTGAATCAACATATGGATTAGATAGAACCTTTTTAGCGGTTATGTTTGCTGCTTATCATGAAGATACTTTAGAAGATGGTACAACTCGTGAAGTATTGAGTTTGTCACCTTTCTTAGCACCTTATAAAGTAGCAGTATTACCTTTAATTAAAAAATTACATTCTGCTAAAGCTTTAGAAGTTTATGAAAAATTATCTAAATATTTTATGACTAATTATGATGAAGCAGGTAATATTGGTAAAAGATATAGAAGAAATGATGTTATTGGTACACCTTTCTGTATAACTATTGATGATGAAACAATTAATAATAATACAGTTACTTTAAGAGATAGAGATACAATGGAACAAATAACTATTAGTTTAGATGAAGTGGTAGAATATATAAGTAAAAAAATAGAATTTTAAAATATCAAATATTTCTGATTATTTTTTGTGTAATTTAAATATTGTAAATCATAAAAAAATATTGTATAATTTTAATAGAAGACCGTGTAAGAATAACTGTGTAAGTTGAAAACTTATGCAGTTATTTTTTGTGGTAAAAAAAATGAAATTAGAAGAATGGATGAAACGAGAATTAGATGATGTATATGTAAGTACAATAATAATGAA
>CALVIQ010000103.1 GCA_944331815.1 uncultured Bacilli bacterium | reverse complement strand
TTCACCTTCTTTAATTTAAAAAATATTATATATCTATTATATCACACAAAAAGACATTTCTTATCAAAATGCCTTTAGTTTGTACTTATTTTCTCTCAGATATTTTGATATATCATAAATTATCACTCTTGTGGCACTTCACAATAAAAATCCTTTTCAACACAATTATTAATTATAGGTTCATAAATTGGTTGCATAGGTTGTGGCATAAAACCTTTATTGCAACAACATCTTTTATTAAACATTTTAATCCCCCTTACCTAGTTTATAATATGAAGTAATAAAATAGTTGTATATGTTTTTGTACTAAAAAATCATTGATTTTTTCAATGATTTTGAATTAAATTATTTCTTTAATCATTTTGTAAACTTACAAAATAATTCAATATTTCATCTCTATTATCTGATACAAAATAACTATTTTTAATATAATCCATCGTAAAATTTTCTTCATATATTTTATTTAAAAATAATAATAAATAATCAAAAAATCCACAACAATTATAAATAATTATTGGTTTATCAAATTCATGACTCCTTTTACTTTCTAAAGCCATAAATAATTCATTAATTGTTCCCATACCACCAGGTAAAAATAAACAAACATCACTTTCCTCAATCAATTTATCAATTCGTTGACTTACATTTTTTGTAATTATTTCTTTAGTACATTTTAAAGTATTAAAATCTTCTTTATATATATCTGGACATATTCCAATTATATTTTTGTTATTTTTTAATGTTTCATGATATGAAATTCCCATTAATCCACCATCATATGCTCCAAAAACTAAATCATTATCTTTAAACAATTTTTCTAATAATATGGTACACTCAACTTTATACTTATCAGGTATTTCATTTTTTGAAGAACATCCTACAAATATTTTCATATTATCCCCTCATATATTATAATTTTTATCTTTAAAATATTTTTGCTTAAAATCATCTTTTGTCATTATTACTTTATAATCGGTTATTGGCTTACCATTTTTATTCCACAAACCTTCTAATTTTGAATAATATTTAAAACCAATTTTTACAATAGCTCTTTCACTTTTAAAATTTCCTTCACTATATCCACATAAAACATTATCAAATCCTAAAGAAAACAAATATTCCATTACAGCTACACATGCTTCTTTTATATAACCTTTGCCCCAAAAATCTGGATGGATGTTAAAAGAAATTTCAATACTATTTATTTCTTTTAATATTCTATCAGCAGTTATATTACCAATAGGTGTATTATCTTTCAAGTAAATAATCCAATCTAATATGTCTTCATTATAATCATTTTCTAAAACAAAATCATCTATTTTAGATAAATCTTGTTTAACAAATTCAAATTCACCATTAATATTTCTAAGTTTTGTAAAATCATATTCATAAACTTGATAATAATCTTCTCTATTTCCTCTTTTTAGAAACAATCGCTGAGTTTCCAAATAAATTGTCTTTAAAATCATAAATTAACTCCTCATATTTTTACTAATCATTTCTATTTCATCAGTTAAATATTTAATTCTTTCAATTATTCTTTTAGCTTTAATTAATTCAACACCATCTTTAGTTTGTGATAGATGTTGTTCTAAAGAATCGATTGGTAAATTAGATGTTACAAAAGTAGCTAAATTATTATCCATACGATGTTGTAATATTGGACATAAAATTTCATCTCTTGACCAAGGAGTAGCCGTTTCCGCACCTAAATCATCAATTAATAATAATGGTACATTTTTAATATAATTTAATTTTTCTTCATAATCAGTTTCAAACGATGATTTTAAATCTCTTAAAAATTCTGGCCAAAAAACAACAGCACTTTTAATGTTTTTTTTAGCTAATTCATTAAAAGTTGCTACTACTAAAAATGTTTTACCACAACCAAAGTTACCCGTTAAATATAACCCTTTATTAGTTGGATTATTTATAAAATTATTTAACCAAATAATTGTTTCTTTTCTACTAACTAATCTTTTATCTACTTTATCCCAAGTCGCATCTAAATAACTTTTAGGTAAATTATAATATTTCACATTTTTAGAATAAGCATATTTTTTATCATTATTTAATTTATATTTACAAGGCTTAAAATGAAATGTTATATTTTTGCCAACTACTTTAGGTAAATAAGCATATCCTGTTAATTGATTTTGACATTCTTTTAATCCTTTACAATTTAAACAGTTATTATATTCTGAGCTACACTCTTCTAACGTTGACGTATATTTCATTAATAAATTATCATCAGATTTTAATTTACTAATAAATTCTTTAAATTCTTTATTTTTCAATGCTTCATTATATGATTTTTTCAAATCATTCATATCACATTTTATATTATCACTTAATCTTATCATCTACCCAACTCACTTTCAAATTGTTTTAATTCCTCATCAGATAACATTTCTGTGTTAACATCTTGATTAAACCAATCAGGTATTTTTTCTTTTTTAGTAATTTTAACTTTTTTAATATTTTTTTGATCATATTCTTTTAAAGCAAACTCCATTGCATCAGATACTGTTTCAATCTTACTTCTTTTCCACTGAACAGCAATTTGTTCAACAAATCCCCTTACTAATTTATTGTTATTAATTTTCAAAACATAATCAATTAAAACATTAATAACACCTGGTTTTAATTTTTGTTCAATCATTAAATATTCAATTATTTCCATATCTTTAATTGTCGGTTTAGAATCTTGTTTTAAAGCTAAAAATTCGTAAGGATTAGTTGTTTCAAATTGATTAATTAACTTATCTTTTCTTGTATTAATTTCTTTAAATGAAGACATATCATCTTGAAAAATTATTTTAGGTATTTGTCCTTTATGTTCAAATCTATAAAAGCTACGACAATTTTGTTTTAAAACTTCCATATCTATTTTTCTATCTAAAATACTATTTTTAACAATTTCACTCATTTCATCATCGTTTAAATTATAAATAAAAGATAATTGATAAATTAATTCTTTATCTGTTTTAGATATACTTCTTATATTAAGCATCTCTTCTGGAATTAAACTTAATAATTCATTGAAATTAATTGTTGGCTCAAAAGATAAATCCAAATGATTCACTTTTTTAATATTTTTCATTTCAATTTTATCAGAAACTACAAAACTAAAAACATCTTTAAAACAACAAGAAACATCTTCATAATCATTTAAATCAATTTTAGGTAATGTAAATGAATCAATTATTCTTTTATATTCTTTTTTATTAATATTATTATACAAAGCTGTATTTAAAATTGGATTATTAATAAATTCAAAAGCTGATAAAGGACCATATAACTCATAAATATAATTATTAATATCTCCTTTTTTTAAATATGTTTTAATTAAGCCAATAGCCTCTAATTTATCTTTAGCTTCTTTTATATCTTCTAATTTTAATTGCATACTAACAATTAAATCATTATGAGTATTAGTGGTAGAAGTTACTTTATTTTTATCTAAAAAACTCCATAATGTTAAATATAAACTAACAGCAATACTGCCAATTATTGGCTGATATAAAAGAGTTAGAGTTAAACGATCTTGACTATCTAATATAGTTTTGTTAATAACATAAAAATTATCTAAAGGTAATAATGAATTAGCCATATCATCAACTCCATTTCTTAAAATATATAATAACACATTTTCAAAATAAAAAAAAGAATTATTTCATTCTTTCTTTGAAATCATCATAAAATAATTTATCTGGTTTTGTTTTTAAAACATCTGCTATTTTAATAGCCATTTTATATGACAATGTTCTTCTATCATTTTCTAATTGAGAATAAAATGGTTTACTTATTTGTAATTGTTCTGCCATGTATTTAGTTGTGTAACCTTTTTTCAATCTAGTTTGTCTTAATTTAAGATTCATAATCCAACTCCTTGTTATTTAATTATATCATAAAGTGCACTAATAGTGTACTGTAAAATATTAAATTTTATGAGAAAATATAATTGGTAATTTTTTCCAAGAGGTGATTAAATGTCAAATGATTATGCTAATTTAATTAAAAATATAAAATATTTTAGATTAAAAGCTAATATGACACAAGAACAATTAGCTGAAAAATCTGATTTAAGCGTTTCTTATATTAAGCAAATAGAAGCTGGTAAAGAATTTAAAAATATCACATTTAATACTTTTAGTAAAATTGCTAAAGCATTAAATATTGATGTTAAAGAACTATTTAATGAAATAGAAGTATTAAATTAATTCTAATAATTTGCTTTTTAAATCATCATCTAAATTGTTGATGATTTTTTTTATTTTTTTATTTTTTTCATATAATTTTAGTATTTTTTCATAATATAATAATTTTTCTTCAGTTTCTTTTAAATTTTTATGAATAGCATTTCTACTAATATTATAATTTTCACTCATTTCACTTAATGATAAGTTTTCAAAATAATAATCTTTAAAATATTGTTTTTGTTTATCAGTTAATAATTCTCCATAATAATCATACAAAATACATAATAATACTTGATTTTCCATTTTAAGCAAATAATGCTGCTGATATTATTACAATACCTAAACCAACATAAATTGGAGTCATATATTTTCTTTTATAAATTTTATGATTATTATATCCAATTACAAACATCAATAATCCTATTAGTATTTGACATATTATAAATAATTCTCTTTCAAAAAGACTAGCTATACCAAACGAAATTAAAAAAATTGCTAAAGATATTTGTAATAAAAGTGTAATTTGTTCAACTGTGTTTATTTCTAATTTATTTTTCATCATTACCTCCAAATAACCCATAAATATATTTTTCTATATCAAAAACTCTTAAATCTTCTTCTTTTTCACCTAAACCAATAAATTTAACTGGTATACCAACATTTTCTTTGATAGCTAAAACTATACCACCTTTAGCAGTTCCATCTAGTTTAGTTAATATAATACCAGTTATATTAGTGATTTCTTTAAAATTTTTAGCTTGACTAATCCCATTTTGTCCTGTTGTAGCATCAATTACCAATAAAGTTTCATGAGGTGCATTTGGTATCAATTTACCAATTACTTTATTTATTTTATCTAATTCATTCATTAAATTAACTTTATTTTGAAGTCTTCCTGCTGTATCAATTAAAACAACATCATAATTTTCTTTCTTAGCTTTTTCTAATCCATCATATATAACACTAGAGGCATCTTTATTGTCACTATAAACAACATCACAATCAGTTTTTTTACCCCATTCAATTATTTGTTCAACTGCTCCTGCTCTAAAAGTATCTCCAGCTACTAATAATACTTTTTTACCTTGATTTTTTAATTTGTAAGCAATTTTTCCTATACTAGTAGTTTTACCTACTCCATTGACACCAACAAACAATATAACTGTTGGACCATTCTCTACATAATTAATTTTATTTACGATAATATCATTATTAACATATATAATAAACATCTCATCTATTATAATATCCATTAAATCTTTAGAATCAACAATATTTTCTTTCTTAACTCTTTTCTTTAATTTATCAATAAATTTCATAACAGTATCCACACCGATATCAGCCATTATAAATATTTCTTCTAATTCTTCAAAATATTGTTCATTTACTTTTTTATACTTATTACTTAATAAATTAATTTTATTTACAAATTCTTTACTTGTTTTTTGTAAACCTTCAGAGTAAGCATCAGCTTCTTTTTTATTACTAAATATATTTTTAAATTTGTCAAATAATCCCACATGTATCACCTACATAAATTATAACAAAAAAAAATACTTATGTCTAACCTTTTATTGATTAAATACATAAGTTTACTTTTTTAAACATTTGCTACATTATGATATACATTTGAAACATCTTCAACATCATCTAACATAGTTAATATTTTTTTGAATAATTCTAAATCTTCACCAGTTAATTCTACTTTTTCTTTAGCTAACATAGTTATTTCATCCATATCAAATGTAACATTAGGTAATGCTTTAGTAATACTTTCTTTTATCTTAAATAAATCTTGTGGATCACCATAAATTACAATACCATCATCTTCTTCAATATCTTTAACATCAACATCATTTTCAATTAAAGTATTAATAGTATCATCCATGCTTAATCCTTTAAAATTTACAATACATAAATTATCATAATTATAAGATACACTACCAATATTACCCATTTTAATATGACATTTATTAACTACTGCTCTTAATTCACTAACACTTCTATTGACATTATCTGTTAAACATTCAACTATTAAAGTAGAACCAGCTGGACCAAATAATTCATAAGTATTTTTTACATAAGTTTCATCAACACCACTATTTACTTTATCAATAGCTCTTTTAATAATGTCTGATGGTACTTGTTCTTTTTTAGCCCTTTCTACTAATCTTTTTAAAGATGCATTAGCTTCTAAACTAGTTCCACCATTTTTAGCAGCTTGATAAATTTCTTTAGCATACATACTATATATTTTACCTCTAGCTGCTCCTGTTTTTTGTATACTTGCTTTTCTTACTTCATAAGCTCTTCCCATTTCAAATCACCTTTTAATATTTTACATTTATTTTTTTATTTTATCAAGCCCTAAAGTTATAAATAAATTAAATTCCACATTTGATATTCAATCAAATGTGAGGATATTATTTATTTACCGTACTTTTGGCATTATATCACCATATGAGTTTATTATTCCTTATTGCCCTCTTTGGCCACACGACTTCGCGTGCGGCTGATAAATCCCTTCGTGATTTTACGCAGTTAGTTTTTTTACTAATTTGCTCCTATTATATCTTCTGGGTTTACATACTCTGGTGCTTCTAATTTAGTTAGGATGTTAGATTCATAGATATGAATAACTGGGCGAACGCCATAGGAGTCAGAGTAGTCCACAAAGTCGCTGCCGAGGCCGCCGCCGTCACTGACAAACCACGCGCGAACAGGATTAGACACAACACTATAATTCATTGGTGTGATTGTCCAATATCCATATCCTGCACTATTATCTCCTGTCGTTTCTAAATTTATAGTTGCCCATTCTGGTAATAAATATTTTGATCCTCCTGCTGCTGTTATTGCTTCTCTACATTCGCTTCCACTACTACATGTTTGAACACTTTCGTTTGACATCATAAAATTCATAAAATCTGTAAAATATTTACTTTCCCAATTGGCTGTTTCTCCACTTGATTCTAATTCTTTATAATAACCTGTTAATTTTAATATGTCTTCTGCAGATGGTAATGATATTTCATTTACCTTATTCCAGCTACTTGTTTGTGCATTCATTGCTGCTAATGCAG
>CALVIQ010000102.1 GCA_944331815.1 uncultured Bacilli bacterium | reverse complement strand
ACTTATTCAAAATCATAATTTGAAGAAGTATTAGCATTAGCGTTTGTAGTTTCTTGTTTATTCATGTTAGAATTCATTTTGTTTTCTTTACATGATTTATTAGAATTACAATTTTTTGCTTGTTTATTCTTTTTCATTTTATCACCCATTAATATTATTGACAGTTTATAAAAAAATATTTGTTAATATAATTGTTAAAATATGGAATATTTGTTATAATAAAGTAAATAATAAATATAAAAGTAGGTGTTTGAAAGTGAATTTTTCAAATAATTTAGAGCAAACTATATTTGATAATAGCTATAATATGTTATTATCTTTATTTGATGAAACAAATAAGGAAAAGATTATTGCTAAATTAAATAAACAAAGTAAAAACATATTTAATTCAATAAAAAAAATAATTAAAAAGGAAAATAATTTAGAAAACAATTATTTATATTTATATGAATTAATAAAATATTTAAGTATCACTGATTTTGATTTTGTTGATTTGTATAATAAAGGAGCTAAAAAATTAGTTTATAATGGTTTAGTAATCGAAGAAAAAACTAAAGATAAATATAACTATTATGGGGAAGCATTTAATGAAATAGGATTAGATTTAATTACAAACGTTTGTTTAGTTAAAAAATATAATAATTCTAATATAAATTGTATAGATGATTTAATATTTAATTCTAATTGGTTATATCAATCATTATCAAATCAATTTAATACAATTATTAGATTATTAGTATTTGCTATGAATAATGAATTTAATAATTCATATAGTAATTTAAATAAAAGTATTATAGATACAAAAATAAATTTAAGAACAAATAAAGGTTATTTATATCAAACAGTGCCAATAAATGATTTTTTGTATGGATTAATATATGATGGATTACATACAGAGAAACAATTTGATAAATATAGTAGTGTAGGAACATATCAATTATTATGCGAAAAATTAGATGATTTATTTAATGATGTTATTAATAATGATAAATTAATTGATAATAATATAATTAAAGATCAGATAATCACAATTGCTTCAATGTTTAATAATAAAATGTATTATTTGGATCATTATAATGTAATTACTAAAGAAAATAAAAAAAGATTAATTCATGATTTTAATATTATATTTAAACAAGCTATTAAAGAATATAAATTAGAGTTTACTAATGAAGATTTGTTAAAAATAAATGATAATGTTAATAAATCTAAACAAAGATTAGAAAATATTAATTAGTTAACATAATATATATTTCCGAAAGCTTATAATTTCCGATAAAAAAAATCTAGTTCATTTATGATCTAGATTTTTTTGTGTGCGCGAGCAGTTTTCCTTTTTTTAAGTAGGGGTTTGGGGAAGAATTAAAAAAAGGTCTGCCGATAGGTAAAACTGCTCAGCGCTACACATATACTCCCCAATTATTATTTTTTAGGATATGGTTCTTTTTTATTTGTTATTCCCAAAATATAATCTATGCTTGTATTATAAAATATTGCTAGTGTAATTAATTGCTCATATGATGCTTGATTTATTCCTTTTTCTATTCTTGAATATTGTGCTTGAGATATTTTTAATAATATTGCTAATTCTTTTTGTACTTTATCTTTATCTTCTCTTAAATCTTTAAATCTTAACATTTTTAACACCTCTTATGAAAATTTTACAATATACGTAAAAAGTATATTGACATTTATACGTTTTACGTATATAATTGTTATAGATATACGTAAAACGTATATAGAAAGGAGCAAAAATGAAGACTTCTATTAATATTTTAATTTTAGGTGTTGGACGTTCTAAAGATGCTAAAAGATGTGTATTAGATTATGCTATCGTTGATTTAAAAGAAAGTCAAAATCGTAAAGGTTATAATGTATGTCAAACATGGTTTGATAGTGATAGTATGTTTAATAAGATTAAAAATAGTGATATTGGTAAAGTTTTTAAAGCAGATATTAATTTTATCGTTTCCAATAATGGACAACCTAAAATGGTAATTGAAAATGTTTATAATTAAGTGGTTAAGGCCAGATAATACATATTATTATAAGTATTCTCAATATCTTCATTTTTATCAAAATATTGGTTATCAAAATCAATATGGACACGAGATTATAGATATTAATTTTATTTATAATGGGAAAGTTTGGTCTTATAATGAATATTTTGAAAGAATATGCTTTAAAACTGAATTAGGTCTTAAAGGTTTATTAAAAAGCCTTTTAGATAAATAAGAATAGAAAGGGGGAAGACAACTTATGGAAGACGAAGTTGTCGTTAGTGGAATGGAAGCTGTAGTTACTGCTTTAAAAACTGGAATTACTGCTGAAACAATTTTTTCAGTAGTTGCAGACGTTATTCCTTTTGTCGTTACTATGGTGCCAATTGCTTTAGGTTTATATCTATTACGTAAAGCTGTAAAAGGTGCCGGTAAAGGTAAAGTTCGTTTCTAGTATTTCGTTAAATGCTAGGGTTTAGCTGGGTTTGGGTATTTGTACGTGTTTAGCAAGTTGTTAAAAAGGGGGTATTTTTAATGGCTGGGTTTATTCCCTAATGGTATATAGTTTTATATACTAAGCTACACGTACTTTTTTTATTATGAAAGGGGTTTTATATATGTTTGATATTGCGATTCAATTTATGGTTCAATTGGTTGATTTAATGCCTGCAGTTATTGGTCTTTATATTTTGTTTGATTTTATGGGTAGTTTATTATTTGGTAAAAGGTAGGTGTCTTTATGGAAATTATTTTATTTGTTATTTGTTTATTTTTAATTTATAAAATTTATACATTAGAAAAAGTTATTAATATTTTAGCTATTTCAATTAATTCAATTTGTTCTTATGACCATGATTTTTGGAGTGAAGATTAATGAAAATATATGTTCCAGATCTAGAGAATTATGAATGTTTTGTTGTTACTTCAGAAACAACTATTCGTGCCTATGAAGAAGTACCAAGAAGAAATGCAGAAATCAATTATCGTGATTATTACTATAATTCTAATTATTTATATGAAGATGGAGTACAAACTTTTAGTAATTATTCTACTTTGCCTATTTGTTTAGATAATTCAGTTCTAACTAATGAAGTTTATTATCGTAATGATTTTGATAGGATATTAGTTATATTTTTAATTATGTGTATATTCTGCTTTTATATTCCTTTAAAAATATTTTTAAGATTTTTCAGGAGGTTTAATTGATGAAAGATATATTAAGATATTGTAAAAAATATATTGCATATTTTTTGGTAGTTTTTCTATTTAGTTTTTTATTTTCTTCTTGCGATGTTAAAGCTTATGATGTAAATGGTTGGGCAGTTAATAATATAACTCCTGATAAAATTGTTGTTAAAGATTGTACTAGTTCTTCTTCTTGTAATGGTTCTTCACTTTCAATTGGTCAATCTACTTGGGATGTTTCTACTGATAATGGTGATATATCCGAATATGTTGTTCCTTATGTTAATAATTTTCCTAATGATAGTAATGGTGCAATGGTTATTTATCGTTTAGATGTTCCTTTAGTTCCTAATTATACTTATGCTGTAACTGGTTATTTTTGTTCAATTCAAGGCGAAATTGATATTAATAATAATGATATTTCTATCTGGTCTGCTAATAGTCAATCTGAAATTTATAATATGACATATTCACCTATTTATAGTTATTATTTGTCTGGTTCTACTTTAAGTGGAAAATATTTTTCAGATTCTTGGGGTATTTCTAACGATTGTACTGCAGTCAGTTTTGGTATAAGTCCACGATATAATGCTGGTTATATTGGTTTTAGGTTAACTTATACAGGTTCATCTAACAATTCTGTAAATCTTATGGGTTATAGTATTCAACCTTTAGGTATATATTCTGGTGCTGTTTCTTCTATTATTAACAATTCTGGTTTTGCTACTTCTGAAAGTATTGAAGAGGTTCAAGAAAATATTAATAAAGTCCAACAAGAAATTACTGATTTAAATGATAGTATTAATAATTCTGATAGTTCAGGAGCTTCTGATAGTGCTGGTGGCTTTTTTGAAGATTTTACAACTGATACTTTTGGTCTAACTGCAGTAATAACTGCACCTTTAAATTTTATTAAATCTTTAACTTCTAGTTCTTGTACACCTTTGAATATTCCATTGCCATTTGTTGATACTAATTTGACATTACCTTGTATGAGTACTATATATAATCAATATTTTGGTGGTTTTTATACTTTATATCAAACAATTACAACAGGTTTAATTGCATATTGGGTTTGTGTTCGTATCTTTAATTTAGTTAAGGATTTTAAAAATCCTGACCATGACGAAATTGAGGTGATGGACTTGTGATTAATGCTATTTTAACAGGTATTATTAATTTAATTATAAGTTTGGTTAGTGTTGTATTAGCGCCATTTGATGCCTTAATTCAGTCCGTATTGCCTGATTTATCAACTGCATTATCTTATTTTGCTAGTTTTTTGAATGTAGTAGGGGAGTCAATTGGTTGGTGTATATCATTAACTGGTATTAGTTCTACTGCTTTAGGTTTAATAGTATCTTATTATACTTTTAAATTAACTGCACCAATGTTATTTTATATGATTAAATTAGCATTGTCTTGGTATAATAAAATTAAGCCATAAGTTGTTGTGTTTGGCGCTATATATAATTGCGCCAACACAACTATATAGAAAGGAATTTATTATGTATTTTATAATTTTAATTATAGTTATTATTTTATTATTAGTTAAGTTTAGACATACTAAAATTAAGTTTAAAACTTTTTTTAGAAAGGGTTTTGTTGCTAATCGTGGTCGTTTTGGTGTTTATTGTTATTGTGGTAAGCAGGGTAGTGGTAAAACTTATTCTGCTGTAGAGTTTTTATTAAATAATAAAGATATTCCTATTTATTCCAATGTATCTTCTATTAAAGGTATTGAATATACATATTTTACTGGTTTTGACCAATTGCTTGAATTACGCGATAAAACTGATTGTATTATCTTTTATGACGAAATATTTACCGCTTTAACTAAATCATCTAAAATGACTAAAGAAGTTCTTGATTTTCTTTCACAAATGCGTAAAAGAAGAATTATATTTATAACAACTGCTCAGGAATGGTTAGAGATTAATATAACACTTCGTAGATATTGTAGATTTCAAGTTGAATGTCAAATGATCAATATATTTAGTTTAGGTTTATTGATAAAAAGACTTTATAATGCTGAACAATTAAAATGGTCTAATGAAGAAAATGATTATGTTGCTCCATTAATAGAAACAACAATTTCTAAAACTAATTTATGTGTAGCTAATAGTTATGATACATTTGAGCAAATAAAAAGTTAAACTCATAAAATAGCGACGATTTTATATCGTACGATTTTATGAGTATCAGCCATAGGCTGTAATTTAAATAGAAAGTGGTTTTGATATGTCAGATTTATTTCGTGATAAGATAGATTATAAGGAAAGATACCATCAGGAAAGGTTATTCCATATTTGGAGAAAGAACGAAGTTCTTTCCTTATTACTTGATAATAGTCTCATAAGTGCAACTAATAAAAAAAGAGTTGATTTAAAACTTATAGATTGTGGAGATTATAAGCAAATGTATTTTCGGAAAAAGCCACATTTAAAAAAAGATAATAATTTAGATAAATTAAAAGATTTGAATAGAATTTGTTTTCGTTCTGATATTAGTTCTACTACTAAAAAACAATCTTCTAATCAATTAAAAGAAATTGAATTAAAAAATATTTTAAGAAGTAGATTTGAGCTGCAACGACTTGTAAAAAATAATGAGAAAATATTTAAAACTTTTATTACATTAACTTTTGCTGATAATGTTGAAGATATAAAAATTGCAAATAAAAAGTTCGCAATTTGGCGAACAAAAGTAAAGTCAATTTATAAGAACTTTGCTTATGTGTGTGTTCCCGAATTTCAGAAGAGAGGAGCAGTACACTATCATTTATTAACTAATCTTGATATTAAACAAAGTTCTTTAGTAATTATACCACAAAAAGATAAAATTAATCAATATGATGTAAAATATTGGTCTTATGGCTTTACAAGTGTATTTAATTTAAAAGATATTAATGTAGTAGGGTATATATCAAAATATATGACTAAAGATATTGATAATCGTTTATTTGGTCATAGAAGATATTTATATAGTGGTAATTTAAAAAAGCCTGAAATAATTGAATTTGATTTATCTAATTTAAATGATTTTAAAATATTATGTGAAATATTTACTGATGATTTTAAAATTGTATATGAAAATGAATATATTGATTTCTTAAATAATGATATCATTTATAGAGAATTTAAAAAAATTGCTTAAAAGAAAGGAAGATTAATATGACATTAGAATTAGCATATAAATTGCATAATGACTTTGGTTATGATATAATTATCAAAGGTGACACAATAATTATTAAAACTTGTTAGTTAACATAATATATATTATCGGAAGTTGAATAGTTATGAAAAAAGACATATAATAATGTCTTTTTATAATGCTAAAATAAATAATTCTAATCCCAATTGTTTATCTATTCTACCTGTTTTAATAGATATATCTAAATCAGCTAATTGTTTTAAATAATTTAATAATATATTTGAATCATATTTTTTTGAGTTTTGATTAGCTAATTTAACTCTATATGGATGTATTTTTAACATACTAGCAATATTATTCTCAGTATATCCATTTAAATATAATTGTTTTACTTGATACATTATTCTTATTTGATTAGCTAATGCAATTATAATAGCAATTGGCTCTTCATTTAATTTAATTCGATCTTGATATAATAATATGGCTTCATTTTTATTTTTATTTATAATAGCATCAATCAATTTAAAATTATTTACTTCTAATGATTTAGATATTAAATTAGTTATATCATCTTTAGTTATATTTTTATCAGTATCTTTATATATTTTGATTTTATCAATTTCAGTGGCAAGTAGGGTGGTATCATCCCCTACTCGTTCTAATAAATATTTTATATTGTCAGTTGATATATTATAATCATTAAATAGTTCCTTTACCAAAGAAATATTATCTATATTATTAAATTCTTTTACATTACCTATTTTTTTAATTAATTTAGTTATTTTTTTTCTTTCATCTAATTTATCATTATTTGCAATAAATATTAAAATTGTATTATCATTTATATTATTTAAATAATTTTCCAAAATAGTTGTATCTTGTTCCAAAGTTTTTTTAGTATTTCCAGTAAATATATAACTATTATTAACAATAATTATTTTTTTATCATCAAATAATGACATACTACTAGCATCATTAATTATATCGGTTAAATATGTATTAGTTAAATCATATTTATTTATATTAATTTCATCAATATTGTTATCTTTTATTATTTTATTTATTTCTTTATTTATTAAATAATTAATAGTTCCATATAATATATATATCATACCACTCACCTACTTCATTATACTATATTTAAAAAAAAAATTAAAGTAAATTTATAATTGACAATCACTTACAATTAATTTATAATTAATATTGAGATGTATTTAATAATTAGGTGTTTTGCTCCTCTAAGGAGGTGATCTTTATGAATTTTAAATTAAATGAAAGGATTAAAGATGCAATTAATTATTGTATTTGCGATGATTGTATTTTATACAGATGTTGTTTTAAAAGGCAAAAATTAGAAATCAAAACACCGACTCAACATTGATATCGGTGTTTTCCCAAAAAATTTGAGCAAACATCTAATACTGCAATATTAAATGTATCTCTTTTTTTATTGTATGAAATTTCTTTCAACTATATACATTATATAACATATAATTAATTTTGTCAAATGCTTTTATTATTAATTTTTTCTTCATAATATTCGAAAGCGTCAGTAATAACATTTTCCCCTATTCTTTTTATTTCATCAAAATTTTTCATTAAGTTTCTAAATTTTTCTTTTGATAAAGTTTCATTTAAATAACGAATAGCTATATATGATAAATAATAACCATTGTAGTCATTATTGCAAAACTGATTGCCATGTTGTAAATCATTTAAATTAGGAATAATTCTCGTATTACTTTTTACTGTGTTAAAGAAATTTTTAAATCTTTCTTCATTATCTAGATAATCCCATTCGCCAGAACAAAATTGTGCCATACCTTCATCGTACCAAACAATTCTTTTCGAATAATCATTTTTTAAAACTAATTCTAAATACATTATATGAAAAGTTTCGTGACAAGCAGTATATAATGTTTTTTTATTAATATTGTCATCACTAATATATGCATTAATCATGCCTTCATCATATGTTCCTGTAGCATAAGATGGCAAGGTATTTTCTTTTCTTATATTAAAAATAAAATTTCTAAATTCTTGTATATTATCAAAATAATTAATTCTAAGTTTTCTATACTTATTGATATCAAATAATTTATAATATTCTTCTAATTTATCTTCAAATTTTGGTAATATTGATAAAGTTATATCCTTTAATGAATCAGTGCAATACAAACAATATTTTTCCGTTTCTTTTTGAATTTTAATCATTATTATCTCCTAAATTCTTAATTTGATTTTATATTATTATCAGTGAATATTGTATCAAATGCATTTATGATTTGTCAAATTAAAAAGTAACCCATTTTGTTACTTTTTAAATTAATTTTTTCTTTTACCAAATAAACTTAGTAATTTTAAGAATAAGTTAATAAAATCTAAATATAGTTCTAAAGCACCATAAATAGCTAGATTGTCTTGCGGGAATGTATCTAAATTATATTTTACTTTTTGAATATCATAAGCTGTATAACCTAAAAATATAATGATACCTATTATAGTCAAAATCAAATCAAATGTTTCACTACCAACAAACATATTAATTAAGCTACATATAATTATTGCAAATAGTCCCATAAATAAAAATGTACTAAACTTACTTAAATCAATTTTGGTAAAATATCCTATTAGTGCGAATATACCAAATAATAATGCAGTTATTCCAAATACATAAATCATTGAATATAACTCATAAACTAAAAATAGAAATGAAAAAGTAAGTCCCGTTACGAATGAATAAAGTAAAAAACATATTTTAGCAGTAGTACTACTCATAGTACTTATTTTTAATGAAAAGAATATAACTAATCCTATTTCAATAATTGCATATACAATAAATGGTACTCGAGCTACTAACAATAAAAGATCATAACTATTGGATACTACGTAACCTGTTAAAAATGTTACCAATAATCCCACAAACATCCAACCAAACATTTTAGAATAAACTTCTCTTAATTCCATATATATTCCTCCTACTATTAATTATAACATATAAAGGAAAAAAACATCTATATATTTATAAATGTTTTTTATATTTCAAAATAAAATGTAGTTCCTTTATTTAATTTGCTAATAACGCCATATTTGAAATTATGACTTTCTAATATCGTTTTAACAATTGATAAACCAATACCAGTACCAATTACATTCCTTTTATGTTTCTTCTTAGAATGATAGTATTTTTCCCAAATATGAGGTAAATCTTCTTTTTTTATTCCTTTACCGGTATCTTTAATTTCTACTCTTATTTTTTTGCCTTTAATTACATTAATGATTACTTTATTATCTTCACCAGTATAATTTATAGCATTGTTAATTAGATTATAGATAACTTGTTCTATTTTCTTTTTATCAGCATTTATAATAACTTCATCTGGCATATTTAATTCAAAAATATATCCTTCGGTTTCTTTATAAATACTATATCTTTTAATAATATTATTAATTAATGCAACTAAATCAAATTCTTCTTTATTTATAGTATCTTTATTAGCTTGAATTTTAGATAAGGTTAAAATATCTTCAACTAAAACATTTAAACGTTCTGATTCTTCAATTATAACATTTAAATTAGCATTTCTCTTTTCTTCATTATCATAATTTAAATCTCTAATCATTTCTGCATAACCTTTAATCATAGTAAGTGGTGTTTTAAGATCATGTGATACGTTAGCAAGTAAATCTCTTCTTAGTTCATCAGTATGTTCAAGTTCATTTTTTGCATAATTTAATGTATCAGCAAGTTCATCTATTTCTGATATTTTAGAATTATTATCAAAATTAAAATTGTAATTGCCGTTAGCTAATTTTAAAGCATTTTTATTCATTTTTTCAATAGGTTTACTAATTCTTTTAGATATAAAATAACCAATAACAAAAGCTAAAAGAGATACAATAATAGTTACAATAATTAATTGATTAGATAATATAGAAATAGTATTATCTAAAGGCTCCAAAGAAGCATTAACAAATATGGTAATATCATCATTATATTTTTTTGCATATATTAACGTTTTAGTATCAAATAGTGGATTTATTAATTTATATGTTTTTTCATTTACATCACTATCAAAAAAATCATTTTTATATTGATAATTACTAATTAAACAACCTCTATTTGATTCATTAGAGCTGTAAATAGTCATTCGATTTTTAACTATCTCGATACAAACATTATCTTCATAAGAAATTTTATCTAAATAATCTACATCTTCATCGTAATTTCTAATAATTTCTAATGTTGTCTTTTTTATTTGATCTGTTTTACTAAGTTCATAATATTTATTAATAAAAATTACTTGAAATAACCATAAAAATAATACTATCATTAAAGTAAATATAATCAAATATAACCAAATATGAGATTTTAAAGAATTTTTATTTAATTTCAAATTTATAACCCATTCCTCTTACTGTTTGAATCAAATCACGATAGTCGCCTAAATTATTTCTTAACATTTTTATATGAGTATCAATAGTTCTATCATCACCAAAAAAATCATATCCCCATATTTTAGATAACAATTCTTCTCTTGACAAAGCTACATTTTTATTATTTATAAAATAAACTAACAAATCATATTCTTTAGGTGTTAATTTAATTTCTTCTTCTTTAATATAAACAACATGTCCTTTAAAATCAATTTTTAAATCTTGATATATATAGACATCTGTTAAATTATTAAATCTTTTAGTAACTGCTTTTATTCTAGCCATTAATTCTTTAGGACTAAAAGGTTTAGTTACATAATCATCAACACCTAAATCAAATCCTATTAATTTGTCATATTCTTCATTTCTAGCTGATAAAATAATTGTTGGAATATTGTATTTTTTTATTTCATTATAAGCAGTTAAGCCATCCATATTAGGCATCATTATATCTAATATTACAATATCAACTTTATTATTTTTTATTATGTCTAAAGCTTCTTTTCCGTCTGATGCTTCTAAAACATCATAATCTTCGTTTAAACAATATTCTTTAATTAAAATTCTAATTCTTTCTTCATCATCTACAACTAATACTGTCATTATCTCACCTCTTAACTAATTATACACTAAAAATGTGAAATATAAATGAAAAATAGATTTGAAAATCAAATCTATTTAGCTTTGTTCAATGCATCTTCTAAAGCTTTATATAATGCATCTACTTTAATTGTACATTTACTTACAGCATCTGTATAACCATCTTCATCAACATTTAAGAAATCAATTCCTTGATTGTCAATTACAGCTTGTTCTAAGGCTTCAACTTGTTCAAACCATTCTGCTCCACCTTCAATAACTCCTTTATTAGCAGAAGTTTCTTTCATGCCATAATCATTACCTAATGTTTTTTTAGTTGTTTCTACCCCATCTTTAGTGTATGTTGTATCTAAATAAACATCAGTTATTTTACCATCTTTATCAATAGTAACTTTAGCTGTTGCAGTATTTTCCTGTCCTCCGAAATTGTCAACTGCACTACCTTCATAAGTTCCTTCTTTAAATCCTTTAGAACCACATCCAGTTAATAAAACTGTAACTAATAATAAACTTAAAATTTTTTTCATATACAATCCTCCTATAATAAAATTATAAAATAATTTTATTCAAAAGACAATACTTCATCATAAAATTTGACTAATTGTTTACAAATTAAGCCAACTAAAATACCTGTTGGTATGGAAAACAATAATAGCCAAGGTAAGTAATAAATCATTGAAGTCATTTGTAATAATAAAATAGAACTAATAACTTGGCCTGTGCTATGAGCAATAGAACCTATTATGCTAACACCAACAATAGATAACTTTAAGAAATTTTTAGCTAAATACATACATATTATACTTAATAACACGCCACTTAAACTAAAGAAAAAGGTTGTACTAAATAATCCTGTTCTTAGAATACCTACTAGAAATACTCTTAAAATACCAATATAAAAGGCATCTTTTAGACTAAATTGATAAATTATAAATAAAGTTACAATATTAGCTAATCCTATTTTTAAACCAGGAATATATCCATTAAATAAAGGTAAGCTTGCTTCTATTACATTCAAAGCAACGGAAAGCGCTAATAACATTGATAATCTTGTAAATTTTTTCAAATTAACTCACCTCAGTATCCAATTCATCATTAGGTAATTCAATTATTATTTTATTTGGCAAACATATAATTGATTCCCCACTTTTCGAAACAAATCCTTGTTTAGAACATAAATGATATGGACTATTTTCCTCAACTACTCTTATTTGATTATTTAAAACTTCAATTACAACTTTACCATTATATCCATCTACTTCATAAGTTTTATTTATACTTAAATCTATTTCTAATATTAATTCATTTTCGTAATATACATTAGCAATATTAGCTTTTTTTCTAAATAACGCTAAAGAAAATAATAAAATAATAACAATCAAAACAATAATCACTAATTTTATATCATTTTTATTCATAATTATCACTTTTTATCACTTGATTATCATTAGTAAACCAAATAACTTTTACATCATAATTTTTTATAAAATCTTTACCTTCATCTATATCCATTAAAAACAAAGTAGTCGATAAAATATCACATAAACCACTATCTTTACCTATAACAGTTACACTTTTCATATTATTAGCGGGATATAAAGTATTAGGATCAATAATATGATGATACATTACACCATTATATTCATAAAATCTTTCATATCCACCACTAGTTACTACGCTAATATTTTTATCTTTAACAATTTCAAATGTTTCGTTACTAATAGGGCTAGCAATTCCAATGTTATAATATCCTTTATTACTTTTTCCTGCTTTTACATTACCACCAGCATTAATTAAATAATAATCTATACCTATGCTTTCTAAATAGTTACCTGCTTTTTCTGTAACATAACCTTTAACAATAGCTCCTAAATCAATGTTAACTTTATCGTTTAAAATTTTATCATTTTCCATTTTTAAATTTTCTATTTTACTATCATCTAAATTAGGTAAATTAACAGGATTTTCCCTAAAATCATGCCATATTTTAGTTAAATTACCTATATTAACATTTAATAATCCATTCGTTTTAATATCCCACTCATATCCAATTTTAATTAAATCTAATAGTTCACTAGATATTTCATAATTAACATCATTATTTAATTTTGATAATTCACTATCAGAATCATAAAAATCAGTTAAATTTTCGTATTTTTGATATAAATTATCTAAATAATCAAATGCTTCATTAGCTTTGTTTTCATTAACATTATATAATTTGATATTTATAACTGTATCCATATAAAATAAATTTTTACTATATTCTTGTTTACTGCAACCTGTTAATAATAAAATAATAATTAATAATATTTTCTTCATAATAATCACTATTTAATTATAACAAAAAAAGACAAAATTTTCTAGATAATTTCATCTTTATTTTTTTAAATACAATTTCATCTTTATTTTTTTTAAATACCGCCAGAAACTTGAATATTATCATATTTTTTTATAAAAATATAGTTTAATTTATTATTTTCAATAACTAATTTATATTCGTTTATTGAATCAAAATTATTTTGTTTAATAGCTTCATCAATTCCATAAATCATAATATAGTTATTTTTAATCATAGTAAAGTTAAAAAGGTCATCATCATCATTATAATTAAATTTATTAATAATACCAGAATTATCAATTTGAATCACTTCAAGTGTATTAGAACTATTAATAAAATTACCTAATTCTACTCCATTTGAGCTAAATACTTTCAAGTAAGAATTAGTAGAACCTCCAATATAATTATTAATAAAATAATAATAAGCAAATCCATTATCGATAGATTTAATGTTTTCTTTACTTATTTTATATGGTATGTTTTTATTTTTTACAAAATCTGCTACAGAATCCTTTTTTAAAAGGAAATTATTAGAAAATGAATCAATTATTTTATCATTATATATTAATTTTGTGATATATTCTATAACAATATCTTCATCTGCATTTCCAAAATTTTCATTCACATTTTCATTCACATTGAAAATATATTCAACTGAAATTTTTTTATTGTCATCAATTTGGATGATATCATTAACTTTTAATTTTTTTATATCTTCAATATATTGTTCTATAGTTTTATTTTCTAAATTATTATTATTTTTTCTTATATTAATATTTTTTATCACAAAAAATGTAATTATTACAAATATTACTAAAATTAAACCTATTATTATAATTTTTAATTATTTTCCATAAATTTCTCCCTTTTATATTATTTCATCTTTAATACTTGGATTATTTAAAACTTTTACTAAATAGTCTATTTCTTCTTTAGTGTTATAAAAGTATAGACTTATTCTACAGGTATTTTTAATACCTAAATCATCTTTTAAGATTTTAGCACAATGGTTACCGGCTCTTACACAAATATTATATTTATTAAGATAAATAGCAAGATCTTGAGCAAATATATCTTTAATATTAAATGTAATAATACCTGATTGGCTATTTTCATTATAAATTATTATATCTTTAACTTCTTTTAATTTAGCAATAGCATATTTTTTTAATTCTTTTTCATAATTAGCAATATTATCCATTCCAATATTATTTAAATATTTTATTGCTTCACCAAAGCCAATTACACCTGCTATATTAGGTGTCCCTGCTTCTAATAAAGAAGGAGTTTCATTATATATTCTAGTTCCATCGAATTGAAAACTAGCATTCATTCCCCCACCAAATATAATTGGCTTAATATTATTTAATAATTCTTCTTTACCATATAAAACGCCAACTCCAGTTGGGCCTAACATTTTATGAGCTGAAAAAGCTAAAAAATCAATATCTAAATCTTGCACATCAATCTTAGCATGAGCAACACTTTGAGCACCATCTATTATAACTAATATTTTTTTACTATGAGCATATTTAATTATTTCTTTAATAGGTCTTATATCTCCTACAACATTAGTAATATGAGCAATACTTATTACTTTAGTTTTATCAGTTATACTATTTTTAATATTATCTAAAGTAACTTCTAAATTAGTTAGTGGAATATAATTTATTTTAATATTTATTTCATCTTTTAATTCAAACCAAGGTAATATATTAGATGCATGTTCACTTTTAGTTATTAATACTTCATCATTTTGTTTTAAGTAATTTTTAAAATATCCAAATATTATTTTATTTAATGAATCAGTAGCACCACTAGTAAAAATTATTTCTTTATTCTTTTTAGCATTAATGAAATTTTTTACTAAAGTTCTAGTACCTTCATATTTATTATCAACTTCAAGTGATAAATCATAATCACCACGATGAGCATTAGCACTATAATTATTATAATAATCAGCAATACTTTCAGCTACACATTTTGGTTTTAATGAAGTAGCACCATTATCTAAATATACTATATTTTTATTTAAAATATTAAAATCATCACGATTCATTCATTCATTCACCTCCTAAATAACACCTATAACATTTTATTCATGATTATTTTTTTCTTATATAACAAATAACTAAAATTAGACAATAATTATAATTTAATTATACACTAAAATTAATATAAATTGTATATTTTTTTAATTAATTTGACAATATTAATATAGAATATTCGCAGATATTCACAAAATCTAGATAAACTAGATTTTTTTTGATATAATTATTATGGAGGTATAATATGGATTGCTTATTTTGTAAAATTGTAAATGGAGAAATAAATTCATATAAAATATATGAAGACGATATTGTTTTTGCTTTTTTAGACATAAATCCCGATAGCGTTGGTCATACGTTAATTATTCCCAAAAAACATTATTTAGATTTAAATGACATTGATATGAATACTTTAGCTCACATAATGGAAATAGCTAAAATGTTAAAATTACGAATCGAAGAAAAATTAAATTGTGATGGATTAACTTTAATTCAAAATAATGGAGATATTCAAGAAGTAAAACATTTTCATTTACATTTAAAACCTTTTTATAAAAATAAAAAAGATAAAACTTTAAAAGAAGTATATGAATTATTAAAATAATTATACTTCTTTTAATTTTATCTTAATTTCTTTAGAAACAATTTTATTATATGTATCTTCAATTTCTTGTTTTAATTCTTCATCAAATGCTTCATATTCTAAAAAATCAGCAATGATGACTTCTATCAAAGAAGGATCACAAGATAGAATATATATAATTTTATCTTGTGAATTATTTTCAACAATTTCAATAATTTTATCTTCTATACCAAATGTTAATTCCGGTTTTTTTATTTGAACAACTTTTTTCCATTTATAAAATACTTGCAACATTTCTAATAAAAGTTTAGAAAAAGCAGGATTATTACCAATAAATAATACATCTAAAATATTAATGATTTCATAAATTTTATCTTGTGACTTTTTATTTTTATCAGCATAAATATTCAATATATCATCTTTTGATCTTTCTTTAAACATTTCGTATTTTTCTATTGGATAAAATTTATTAAATCTTAAAGCAAATTCTATAGATGTTTGTAATAACAAATTAGCTTGGCTTTTAATATTTAAATTAGAAAATTTAACTGTTCCAAATATAAAAGTATTTATAAAAGATGGATTTTCATCTAACATAAATAACAAATCTTCAATATCTTCTATTTCTTCATGAACTGTTAAAATACTAATTTCTTCAGCGGTTAAATTATCATATTTTTGTTTATCTTTTAATATTCTAAAATTATCTAAAAATGATAATCCTATTATTATTTTATACAGATCATAATTTTCTAATTTTAAATTATCTATTAGTTCATAAAATTTAGAACTAGCATTTGTTTTATCTTTTTTTACAAAATTGTGATAAAAATTATTTAAAGTATTTCTTATTTCTTTGTTAAAGTTATAAAACCTAAACATACTACCACTCCTATTTTAAAGCTTCTTTACGAGATAAATTAAGTCTTCCTTTTTTATCATAACCTAATGATTTAACAATTATTTCATCTCCAACTTTAACTACATCACTTGGTTTTTCAACTCGTTCTTTAGCTAAATGAGAAACATGAACTAATCCTTCAACACCTGGCCATAATTCAACGAAACATCCAAAATCTTCAACTTTTACAACTTTACCAGTATAAATTTTTCCTGTTTCAACTTCTTTAACTACATCTTTAATCATATTAGCCGTTTTTTCTATTATATCTTTATCGGTGTGATAAATTATTACTCTACCATCATCTTCTAAATCAACTTTAACAGCATTAATATCAGTTACTGTATTTACATTACTTGCTTCTAGAATAATTTTAGTAATCATTTCCCCACCTTTACCAATAACATCTTTAATCTTATTTGGATCAATTGTAAATGTCATTGTTTTAGGTGCATATTTACTTACTTCTTTACGAGGTTCTTTAATTTGTTTAGCAATAACTTTTAAGATTTCTAATCTTGCTTCATGAGCTTGTGCTAAAGCTTCTTTTAGAATTTGTTTAGTTATACCTTTTATTTTGATATCCATTTGTAATGCACAAATACCATTTTTAGTACCTGCTACTTTAAAATCCATATCTCCTAAATGATCTTCTAATCCTTGAATATCAGTCAAAATAGTATAATCATCACCACTTGTAATTAATCCCATAGCAATACCTGCAACAGGTGCTTTAATAGGTACACCAGCTGCCATTAAGCTCATACAACCTGCACAAATACTTGCTTGGCTACTACTACCGTTAGATTCTAATATTTCTGATACAACTCTTATTGTATAAGGAAATTCTTCTTCAGAAGGTATTACCTGTAATAATGCTCTTTCACCTAAAGCACCATGTCCAATTTCTCTTCTACCAGGTGCTCCATATCTTCCTGTTTCTCCTACTGAAAATTGAGGGAAATTGTAATGTAGTATAAATCTTTTAGAATCTTCAATTCCTAATCCATCTAATATTTGATGCTCACCTAAAGCTCCTAGAGTAGTTACAGATAAACTTTGTGTTTCTCCTCTTGTAAATAAAGCTGAACCATGAGTTCTAGGTAATAAATCAATAGCAGTAGATAAAGGTCTTATTTCTGTCATTTTTCTGCCATCAGCTCTTATTTTTTCTTTAACTACTATATTTCTAAATACTTCATACTTAACATTTTCAAATATATTAGCAACCTTAGTTAATAGTTCTTTTAATTCTTCTTCTTTTAAAGCCTCATCAGTATATTTTTCTAATAAATTTTCTTTTATTTCATCTAATTTCGCATATTTTTCTAACTTATCTTTAATTCTTAAAGCACTATCAATATCATCTTTAATTAGACTAGTTACTTCATTAGTTAATTCTTCTGATATTTCTAATTTTGGATAATCATATTTTTCGCCACCAATTTCTTCAATAATTTTTTCTTGAAATTCGATTAATTCTTTAATTGCTTCGTGGCCGAACATCAATGCTTCTAACATATCTTCTTCACTAACTTCTTTAGCTCCTGCTTCAACCATATTAATTGCTTCTTTAGTTCCAGATACAGTTAAATCTATATCAGATTTTTCAGTTTCTTCAACAGTTGGATTAATAATAAATTTACCATCTATTCTTCCAACTTTAACTCCAGCTACCGGCCCATTAAATGGTACTTGGCTTATACAAGTAGCTAAAGAAGAACCAAATAAAGCAGTTATTTCAGGGCTATTATCTTGATCAACTGATAAAACAGTATTTACGATTTGAACTTCATTTTTAAAATTTTCTGGAAATAATGGTCTCATTGGTCTATCGATCATACGAGCAGCTAAAGTAGCATTTTCAGTTGGTCTTCCTTCTCTTTTAATAAATCCACCTGGTATTTTACCTACTGAATATAATTTTTCATTATATAAAACTGTTAATGGAAAAAAATCAGCTAATAAATTAACATTTTTAGACATAACAACAGTTGATAAAATAACTGTATCACCATATCTTACTAATATTGATCCATGTGCTTGCTTAGCAAGTTCACCATTTTCAACTATAATCTTTCTTCCTCTAAAATCTAATTCAAATGTTTTCTTCATACTTCCTCCTAATAAAAAAAGACACTTAAAAAGAGTGCCTACTTTCTTAAATTTAATTCTTTAATTACTTTTCTGTATCTTGTTACATCATGTTTTAATAAGTAATTTAATAAACTTCTTCTTTGACCTACTTTTTTAAGTAAACCACGTCTTGAATGGAAATCATGATCGTGTTCTTTTAAATGTTCAGTTAAAGTGTTTATTTCATCAGTTAAGATAGCAATTTGAACTTCAATACTACCAGTATCTTGTTCATTTTTACCAAATTTCTTAACTAATTCTGCTTTTCTTTCTTTTGTTAAAGCCATTTATAATTCTCCTTTCTTATATATTTGCTCAAATCCAAGAAATAAACCGGAGAAGATTTAATTCCTAGAAATAAGTACTATTTAATAATACACTATTTTTAATAAAAAGTAAATAGTTTAAATAAATTTTTAGGATAAACTTATAAACTCTTAAATCGTGTATTATTTTTAATAAAATCTACTACCTCTTTTTTTATATTTTGTCATAGCTCTCTCATATTGTTGTTTTGTGAGTGGTGGAACAGTTGTACCAGCAAAATTAGTATAATTTTTACGAATAATTTTACATTTATGACCTATTTTATTGAAGAAACTATATGATTTTGATTTGATTGATAGATATGACATATAATCACCTCCTAAATTTTAGCCCTTATGAAATTATATTAGCATCCTAATTCTTTCAAATTTTTTTCTAAACAACTATTAAAATAAACAAAAATAAATAATTTTGATCATTAGTTAACTAATTATTCATAATATTCTATCTATTATCAAAAAATAAATAGATTTTTCATTATATAATCCCCATAAATCTAATTTATATGTTAACAAATTTTATTTTTCCTGTTAAATTTTCAACTTTTGTATTATATTTTATTCTAAAGCATTTTGTAAGGTTTTAGCTTATTTCCTTCTTTTTTATATAGTCCAATTACATCATCATCTATAAATAATACATATTCTTGATTATAAATATTATCTAATATTTGACCATTCATAACTTTAAATTTTAATTTATCATCTACTTTTACAGTAAAATAATCTTTTAAAGCTTCTTTAATTGGTATTATTTTATAGTTGTTATTTTTAATATCTTCTAAAGTATAAGAATTTTTAATGTTAAAATTGCCTTGTTCTATTCTAACTAAATTTTTCATTGTTCCTATCGTATTTAATTTATTAGCAATATCATTAATTAAACTTCTAATATAAGTTCCTTTACTCACTTTGCAAGTAAATTTAAATACTGTTTTATTATCAATATAATTTAATTCATCTAATTTAATTTCTTTAATGGTTACCATTCTTTTAGGCAAAGTAACTTCTTCATTATTTCTAGCGTATTCATATAATTTTTTGCCATTTATTTTAACAGCAGAATAAATAGGTACTTCTTGATTATATGAACCAATAAAAGAATTTAATACTTTAACAATTTCTTCTTTTTTATAGTTTGTATTATATTCTTCTAAAATACTACCAGTTATGTCTAAGGTATCTGTTTTTATTCCCAAAACAACTTCTGCTTGATAAACTTTTTCTTCACTAGTTATTATTTCACTTAATTTAGTAGCTTTATTGATAGTTAAAACTAAAACACCAGTAGCAATAGGATCTAATGTTCCTGTATGACCGACTTTTTTAGTTTTAAATATTTTTGATACTTCATTAACTACATCTCTACTTGTTACATCTTTTGGTTTATTAACAACTAATAATCCACTAGTCTCGATCATTTAATATTAAAACTAATCTTAATAATTGTAATAAGTTAGAAATTAATCCTGCTACATATGTCATAGCAGCAGCAAATAAGACTTTGCTTACTTGTTCATGCTCATTATCGTCAATTAAACCTAAAGAAATTAACTGTTCTTTTGCTCGTTTAGAAGCATCAAATTCAACTGGTAATGTTATTAATTGAAATAATATAGTAACACCTAAAATTAAAATACTTATCTTTAAATAACCAGTTAACCCTGCAAATATAGATATAATTAATCCAAAATAACCCAAATATGAAACCAAATTAACAAAAGGCACTAAAGCAGATCTAATTCTCATAAAAGTATATCCTTCTTTATCTTGAATAGCATGACCACATTCATGAGCAGCAACACCAACCGAAGAAATAGAATCTTCATGGAAAATTGCACTAGATAATCTAACAACTTTTCTAGAAGGATCATAATGATCTGTTAATTCACCTTTAGTTTCAACTACATAAACATCTTTTAAACCATTTGCATCTAATATTTTTCTAGCTACTTCTTGACCAGTTAAATTAGATTTTACTTTATATTCTCTATATTTTTTATAATTACCTGTTACATTAAATTGTGCCCATAAAACAATTATTAATCCTAATAATCCTAATCCATAATATATAAATAAATCCATTAAATCACCTCGTATATTGTACCTTCTCTGGTATCTTTTATTTTAATATTTTTACTTTCTAATTCTTTTCTTATATTATCAGCTTTTTCATAATCTTTATTCTGTTTAGCTAACTTTCTTTCTTCTA
>CALVIQ010000101.1 GCA_944331815.1 uncultured Bacilli bacterium | reverse complement strand
AAATGATCTTTGAAAATAATTTAATTTATGTTATTATTATGATAACAAAAAGAGACTGATATAATCAATCTCAAATATCTTTATTACCATAGATTAGTAACTTTACACAAAGTTTTTTACACTCTCGAAAAAACTGTATAAAAATTTATACAGTTTTAATTTTCATATATTTTTACCTTCATCTTTAACACAGAAGATAAATACTCTACTCTTGAATCACTACCAGTTACAATTATATCAACTTCATGAGTTCCTACACCCAATCCTTTTAGATCGACGTATACTTTAATGTCATTGGCTGTAATATTATTTACAATATCAGTGACGCCTTTTAATTTTACTGGTACACTATCAAAACCAATAGGTGTTACGCCATAATTACTACCTTTATTTATTGTTGTAATTGAGACATCCGGTATTTCAACGTTGCTTATGTCATTACTCAATTTAACATCAACCGTTACATTGTTAAGACTCATATATTTAATACCATTTGGTTTTTCTAAGTTTACTTTAAACTGAGTATCTTCAGATAACCCTTCAACATTAATATAAGCTGGAATATATTCTATATTAGATAATACATCATTAGGTCCATAAATTGTTACAGTTGTTTCTTTATTATCATTAATTATAAAATTGCTTATACCCATATTATAAATTACTTTTCCTTGTGGAACGACTTGAATTGGAACCTCTTTACTTGGTGAATTAATTAACAATTCAACTTCAACATTTGAAGGACTTATTTCTACATCAACCACATTTCCCATTTCATCATACGCTCTTAGTGTTGCATCAACTGTTATTTTTTCACCCAACTCAAATTTAGGTAATGTTTTAACATCAACTAATGCTTTAACAGTTGCAACTTTTTCAACTTTATATGAAGCACCTTTTATTACTACAGAATCTGTACTTGCTTTCATTTCATCAATTATATATCTTTGATCTAATGAATCTTGATTTAACAAATCAACTGATAATGTTTTTGTAGCTAAAACTTTTTCATATATTACAACAGTTGCAACTGATGGATTTACACTATATTTTATTCCACTACTTAATTGATCATATTTTATATCTACTTTATGAGTTCCAGGTTTTAACCCCCACAAATCAATAACCACTTCATTAGTTGGAGACTGTTTTGCAATATATAAATCTGCTTTATTTCCTATCAAAGTGATATCAACTGATTCTGGTATTCCTTCAACAACATAATTATCCTCATCATATAAAACTTTTACTTGATCTATATCTAAAACTTCAGCAGAACTTTCTGAATATGTTAATATTTTTTGATCTATAACAATAAACATAAAAATAGAAATTATCAATGATATGAACAATAATGTATTAGACTTAGATAGCCAATTTTCAAATTTTTTTCCTGGTTTGTCGTATTTTTTATTTATTAATAAAATTAACTTGCTTATTGGCACTACAATTATTTTATCAATAGCTTTAGAGAAAAATAATCCAACACTCTTAAATATTTTCTTGATTTGTTTCATCTGATGATTCCTCCTCATCTACAAAAATATCTTTTTTAGGTCTTAATTCTTCTAATATTCGTAATTTAACCTCATCTAATGTTAAATTATAATATAATTCCCCATCTATTGCCATTGATAATCTTCCTGTTTCTTCTGAAACAACTATTGATATACAGTCACTAACTTCTGATATTCCCAAAGCAGCTCTATGCCTTGTTCCTAATCGTTTACTAATTTTCAAACTATCACTAGTAGGAAAAACTGCTCCAGCACTAGTTATTTTATCCCCTTGTATTATTAATCCACCATCGTGTAATGGATTATTAGGGAAAAATATCGAAATTAATAAATCTGATGAAATATCAGCGTATATCTTTTTAGATTTTTCAATATAATCATTTAAACTATTATCTCTTTCAATTACAATTAAAGCTCCTATAGACTGTTTTCTTAAATAATCTAAAGCATTAGTTATTTCATATACCATTTTTTCACGTTCATCAACTGTTAAAACTTTGTGTCTTCCTAATAATTGACTTCTTCCTAGTTGCTCTAAAACACTTCTTATTTCTGGTTGGAATATTACAATTAAAGCTAATGGCCCCCATTCAATAACATAGTCTAATAAAAAACCAATTGTTACTAAACCTAATATATCACCAAAAAACTTTAATACTAATATAATTAATATTCCTTTAAAAAGTAATATCATTTTAACATTTTTTCTTAAACTTTTTAAAATGTAATATAAAACTAACCAAACAATTAAAACATCTATTAGCATTCTTATTAAATCTACTATACTGTTAAATGACATAACTACCTCCTTGAAATATTATACCACAAAAATGATTAAAAAAATGACCATAAGTCATTTTTACCAACCAATTAATTTTGAAATTTGTGGCAAGAAAATAATAAATAATAATAAAATAGCAAAAATTATTCCTATAAATATATAAGCGCTTTTATTATTTGTTTTCTTTATTTCTTTATTTACTTCTTGTTTAGGTGTTTCAAAAGGACTATATTGATTTGTATGCGATAAAGCTTCTTCCATAGCTTCTTCTTTATTTAAATTAGAAACTACATTTATAGAGTCTATATCATTAATATTTTGTTGTCCAGTCATTGGTGCTGGTTCAACCGTTGGCATTGGTGTTGGTTCAACCGTTGGCATTGGTGTTGGTTCAACTGTTGGCATTGATGTTGGTTCAACTGTTGGCATTGGTGTTGGTTCAACCGTTGGCATTGATGTTGGTTCAACCGTTGGCATTTGTGTTGGTTCAACTGTTGGCATTGATGTTGGTTCAACTGTTGGCATTGATGTTGGTTCAACTGTTGGTATTTGTTGATTATTTAAACCATTTAATTTATTTAAATCACTATTCATATTGTTACCCTCCATTTATTTTAATTACATTATATCAAAAAAAATAGCAATTGAAAATACTATTTTTTTATTTTTGACAAAAATTCTTCTTCACTCCATATACTTATACCTAACTTTAAAGCATCATCATACTTACTTCCAGGATTTTCACCAACAATTACAAAATCTGTTCTTTTACTAACACTTCCACTTACATTTCCACCTAATTCTTCTATTTTTGACTTAGCCTCATTTCTAGTTATTGAAGATAAAGTACCAGTCAAAACAAAAGTTTTTCCAATAAAATTTTCATTTACATTAGTTTTACCTAAATATAACATGTTAATATTGTGTTTTTTTAAATCTTCAATCAATTGTTGATTATTTTGAAAATATTCTACTACACTTTTAGCTATTACTTCACCAATATCTTTTACCGTAATCAAATCATCATAACTAGCACACATTAAAGCATCAATACTTAAATAATGTTTAGCTAATATTTTTGCTGTTTTACTACCTACATATCTAATTCCTAAACCAAATAATAATCTTTCTAAAGAATTATTTTTGCTTTTTTCAATATTCAATAATAAATTATTTATACTTTTACTGCCAAATCCTTCTAATTCCATTAATTCTTCCTTATATTGTTTTAATTCATAAAAATCAACTACATTTTTTAAATATCCCATATTATAAAAATCTTCAACTATATTATCACCAAATCCTTCTATATACATTGCATCACGACTGACAAAATGAATTAAATTTTCTATTTTTTTCTTATCACATTTGTCATTAATACAATAATAAGAAGAATCTTTCTTAACTAATTTTGAATTGCAAATTGGACAATTATGAACCATTTTAAAATCTATTTCTGTACCATTTCTTCTATCTTTTTTTACTTCAACAACTTCAGGTATTACATCACCTGCTTTTCTAATAGAAACAATATCTCCTATTTTTATATGTTTAGCTAAAACATAATCTTCATTATGCAAAGTAGCTCTAGAAATAACTGATCCCATTAAACGAACTGGTTCTAGTACAGCGTTAGGTGTTACCTGTCCTGTTCTTCCTACAGTAAATTTTATATCTTTTAATTTAGTTAAAACTTCTAAAGCTGGAAATTTATATGCTGTTGCCCACTTAGGATACTTACTAGTAAAACCTAGTAAATCTTGTTGTTTAAAATCATTAGTTTTAATAACAATTCCATCTATTTCATATGGTAATGTTTCCCTATTTAATGTCCATTTATCAATATATTTTAGAACTCCCTCAACATTATCAACTAATTCTATATTAGGATTTACAACAAAACCTAAATCTTTCATAAATTGTAAAGCTTCATAATGTGTTTTAATGCCATAATCACTAGGATTAGGTAAATGATAAATAAAACAATCTAAATTTCTAGAAGCAGCTACTTTACTATCTAATTGCCTAACACTACCAGCTGCAGCATTGCGTGGATTAGCTAATAATTCTTCATTATTCAGAGCACGTTTTTTATTTAAATCATTAAAACTTTTTTTACTCATGTATATTTCACCACGAACTTCTATATCAATAGGTTTATTAATAACTAAAGGTATAGATTTTATAGTTTTAACATTATGAGTGATATCTTCACCAGTTACTCCATCACCACGAGTAGCACCTCTTACTAATTTGCCTTTTTTATACAATAAAGAAACTGATAAACCATCTATTTTTAATTCACATACATAATTAGGATTAACTTCTTTTTTTATTTTTTCATCAAATGATCTAATTTCATCTTCATTAAAAACATTACTTAATGATAACATTGGCTTTTCATGAATAATTTTTTTAAATTCACTAATAACTTCTCCGCCAACTCTTTTAGTAGGAGAATCATCACGAATCCATTCAGGATGATTCTCTTCTATTTTTATTAATTCTTGCATATAACGATCATATTCTTGATCGGTAATAGTTGGATTATCTAAAACATAATATTCATAATTTGCCTTATTTAATATATCTATAATTTCATTCATTCTATCCATATAAATTCACCATATATATTATATCAAAAATACAAAAAAAAAACTCTAAAATAGAGTTTAATTTCAAAAAATGGTGTCCCGTACAGAACTCGAATCTGTGACCCTTTGATTAAAAGTCAAATGCTCTACCTGCTGAGCTAACGGGACAAATAATAATGGCTGCCTCGGCTAGATTCGAACTAGCGCATGCCACAGTCAAAGTGTGGTGCCTTACCGCTTGGCTACGAGGCAATCTAACCTAAACAAAAGTGGTGGAGAGAGATGGAGTCGAACCATCGAACCCGAAGGAACAGATTTACAGTCTGCCGCGTTTGACCACTTCGCTATCTCTCCAAATAAATGGTGCCGAAAACAGGAATCGAACCCGTAACCTACTGATTACAAGTCAGTTGCGCTACCAATTGCGCCATTTCGGCAAATAAATGGTGGGCGATATAGGACTCGAACCTATGACCCCCTGCTTGTAAGGCAGGTGCTCTAACCAACTGAGCTAATCGCCCAAACACATCTGGACGTATTTAACTATACCATTTATAACATATATTGTCAAGATATTTTTTAATTTTTTTCAATTTTTTTTAAACTTTCTTTTATCCATATCGGCAATTTATATTTTAATGTTTTAAAACCAGAATTAGTTTCTATAATTTTTTTTCTTTTTGGTTTTTTTTGAATTTTATAATTTATATCTTTAATACTTAAATTCAAATGACCTTGTTCATCATCTACACCGATAATTTTAACATATATAGTATCTCCAATATTTACATAATCATGTATGTTTTTTACAAAATTATGAGATATTTCAGAAATATGTATTAAACCACTGTAATAATCATCTAATGATACAAATATTCCATATGATGTAATGCCTGTAACAATACCATCAACTATTTTTCCCTTTACATATTTTGCCATACTGCACCTCTATTACATTATATCATATTTTTATAAAAAATACTTTACTTATATAAAAAACTAATATATAATATCTTTGGTGATTTGAAATGGAAAAAAAAGAAATTATAATTGATATTATTGATCATTTAAGACCTTTTTTAATTAATGAAGGTGGAAATATTGAATTCATAAAATATGAAAACAATATCGTATATATAAAAATGTCTGGTGCATGTGCTAATTGTAATTTTCTTGATTTAACAATTAAAGAAGGAATTGAAGCAGCTATTAAAAGTGAAGTTCCTGAAGTTAAAGAAGTCATTAATATAGGTTAATTTTCTCTAACCAATCAATTTGTAAATTATTGTTAAAGTAAATATATATTTTATGTAAAATTTTTTCATAATCATTTACTTTAGCAATAATTTTTTTTATATTTTCTTCAGAAATATCACCTTTAATTATTTTTTCATATAGATCAAAATAATAAGTAGGAAACAACATTCTAGCAAGAAATAAATTTTTTTCATTATTTGTTAAATTATTATTAAGCAAAAATAAATCTAATTCATTATTTATATTTTGATTATCAAAAAATTTGTATTTAAAATATTCACTTATATCACGCACTCTAATGTCAATTATTAACGACAATGGATTATATATATCTTCAATTCTTCTATGAGATAAACTGTAATATACTCCATTTTTTTCGGTGTTATTTACTATTGCAATAGCTAATTCACCAAGTCCTAAATAATAGTTAAAACTTTCTCGTAATATAGGATATTTTTTCCCAATTTGACTTATTTGATATTCAAAATAATCTAATTTATCACTCCATAATTTATTCCAACTGTCATTTTGTATTTTAAAAAATGGAATTGTAACATTATTAATTCTTAATAAATTATTTATATCTGTATCTTTTTTTTTATCTGTGATTTTTAATAATATATATACATTATCGTTTATTTTAGATAATATTTCATTATTTTGATTTAATATAATTTGATGTATAGGAATATTATTATTTACTAAATACATATTTAATTCATAAATATCTTTAAGTAAGATATTTTCTGTAAAGATTATAAAAGCATAAAAATCATTTTTATAATTAAAATAATAATTTTTTCCTTTTTGGTGAATACTTGCAACATTCATATTATAATAGTAATTTATAAAATTTTTCATATATTCACCTCATTAAATCTTATGTTTTTTTTTATAAAAAAAAACAGTTTATTCAACTATTTCTTTTACTCTATCAATAATGTTTTTTAATTCATTAATTTTTGTATTCAATTCATCTATTGTTTGTTCTAAATCATCTATTTTCTTTAATGATTCTTTATACAAATCTTCATAATTAAGTTCTACTTCTTCAATTTGTTCTTCTTTTTGTATAATTTTATTAACTTTTTTATTTTCGGCCAATAGATTAACTAGATTGCCTTGTAATTTAAACACACGTGTATCTTGCAACACTATATCATTTAAATTATCCTCATTTATATCAACAATTTTCAATTCACTACCATCACGATTATTTCTAACAACTTCTTTTATAATTTGTTTTATTAATTCCCATTCTTCTTCATCTGAAATAATGCATGCTTTATTTCCAATTATTTTAGAAGCATATAATTTTGTATAACCAGAATTATCAATTTCATTCAAAGAATATATTAAATATTCAACATCATTATTAGTAAAATAACGAATGACATCAATATTTAATTCGTCTTCATTTATATTTCTTATAATTCTCGCCATATAATCATCTCCAATTAAATAATATCACATCAATAAAAAAAACGCAAGTTTTATTTTCTTGCGCATTGTACCTTTATATCCATCATACTTTGTGATATAGCTGTTTCTATTTCAGGTAACGCATCTTTTTGAATATTAGAAAGCATTATTACTTCTTTTACAGTATCTATACAAACTTTACCCCACAAAAGACCCATCATTACAGTTAAATCATTATACATATCAGAAGTGACTGATATGAAAAAATAACCAAATAATAGACGTTTATGAGCCACCATTATTCTTTTATTGGTAACTACAACTAAATATGTCCAAAAAATTTCGTAAGATTTGGCATTTTTTTGACAAGCAAATACATATTTTACTTTTTCATCTGGATTTAAATGTAATTGAGCAACTTTACTATGCGCCTTTATACGCCAAGCAATAGTCATTGGATATTTTCTTTTGAATTTTAAAGCTTGTTCATAAATATTCATTATAATACCTCATTTTCTTCTAAAAAATCAATGTACTCATCTTTTGTAACTAATTGTTCAATTATATCAACTAATTTGCCATTTTTAACAATTAGCATCAACGGAGTTCCCCATTGTTCTTCTTCAAAATAATCTAAGCTACTTTCAAATTCTTTTCCTTCATCTTCCGTTAAATATGATATATTTAAATAATTAATATCTACATCTTCTTCTTCAGCAATTTCATTTAAAATTATTTTGGCTTGAACACAATAACTACATGTACTTTGTCCTACAACTATAACTTCATTTTCTTTACTATTTAATAATTTTTCATATTGTTCATAATCAATATAATTTAATAATAATTTTGCATCTTTATCTATTATTTCATTTTCTTGTAAAAATTCAAATGTAATATCATAGTCAGAATATCCATTTTGTGTATCAACAATTTCACCATTAGAAACAATTGCTAAATAAGGTGTTCCTAAACTAGATAATTCTAATTTATTTAAAATCTTTTTAAGATAACTAGAACTAATTTCATTAGCATCAATATATACATAATCAAATTCATATCTTTGTTTCATATCTTGTAAACTTGGATTTAATAATTGACAATAACCACAAGTTGATGATCCTAAATAAACTAATGTCTTTTTTTCACCATTAAAAGCTGCTTCAAATTCATTATATAATTGTTCTGAAGATTTACTTTCTGCTAAAGCATAGCCAAATATACCTAATATTGCAAAAACTACTACACCTAATATTATTAACATTTTTTTACTTTCATTCATACTATCTCCTACTTTCCACAACAATTTTTATATTTTTTCCCACTTCCACATGGACAAGGTTCATTTCTTCCTATTTTACTTACTTTTTTTGGTTCTTTTTTCTTTGGTTTGTTATCACTCATTGCTTCACCTTTAGCAACTTGTTTTCTAACAGAATTTTGTCTTATTTCAGCTCGTAATAAATACATAGTAGTTTCTTTTTCTATTGTATCTAACATATCATCAAACATTTCAAAACCTTCTGTAGTATAAGCCCTTAAAGGATTTTCTTGTGCGTAACTTCTTAAATGAATTCCCTCTCTTAGTAAAGACATTGCATTTATATTTTCCATCCAATGCATATCAATAACTCGTAAATATATTGCTTTTTCAAATTCATCCATTATCTCTCTTGGAACTGATTCTACTTTTGTTTCATATTCTAAAACTATTTTTGAAATTATATAATCAGTTATTTGTTTATAATCCATATTATTTAATTCATCTAAAGAAATTTTTTTATTTAATAATTTTTCATTAACAAATTCTAATATTTCATTTAAGCTTTTACCATTTAAATTATTTCCATCTAAATGACTTTCAACTAAATGAGTTATATAATCATTAAATAAATTAATTATAACTTCATGAATTGATTCACTATCTAATATTTCATTTCTTTTTTCATAAATAATTTCTCTTTGTTCATTAACAACATTATCATATTCTAATAAATTTTTACGAATATCAAAATTATTTCCCTCTACACGTTTTTGTGCTGTTTCAATCGAATTTGCTAACATTTTTAAACTAATTGATTGATCATCAGTAAAACCTACTCTTTGTAACATTACTTTAGCTCTATCAGTACCAAATCTTATCATTAAGTCATCTTCAAATGAAACATAAAATCTTGTATAACCAGGATCTCCTTGACGTCCTGCACGTCCCCTTAATTGATTATCAATTCTTCGTGATTCATGTCTTTCAGTTCCAATAACACATAATCCACCTAATTCTTTAACACCTTCACCAAGTTTAATATCAGTACCACGTCCTGCCATATTAGTAGCAATAGTTACAGAACCTTTAGTTCCAGCTTTAGCTATTATTTCTGCTTCACGAGCATTGTTTTTAGCATTTAATACTTCATGTGGTATTTTTATTTTTTTTAACATAGAGCTTATTAATTCACTAGTTTCAACCGCAATAGTTCCAACTAATACTGGTTGACCTAATTCATGTCTTTTTTTAATTTCGTTTATAATAGCTTTATATTTACCTTTTTGTGTTGCAAATACTAAATCAGTATCATCTATTCTTGCAATTGGTTTATTTGTTGGAATTTCGATAACATACATGTTATATATATCTCTAAATTCTTCTTCTTCGGTTTTAGCAGTTCCTGTCATACCAGATAGTTTGTTATACATTCTAAACAAATTTTGAAAAGTTATTGTTGCCAAAGTTTTAGTTTCTTGATTGATTTGAACTCCCTCTTTTGCTTCAATAGCTTGATGTAATCCATCTGAATAAGCTCTTCCTTGCATCAACCTTCCTGTAAAAGGATCAACTATAACAATTTGTCCATCATGCACAACATAATCAAAATCTTTTTTCATGCTAAAATTTGCTTTTAAAGCTTGATTAATAAAATGAACTAAATTTGTGTGTTCAATATCATACAAATTGTTAATATTAAATGATTTTTCAGCTAATTTAACCCCTTTATCATCTAATGTTACAGATTTAGTTTTTTCATCATAAATATATCCTTCATTTTCTTTTAATGATTTTACAAATCTATCAGTTTGAATATATAAATTAGCACTATTCATAGAACCACCAGATATAATCAAAGGTGTTCTTGCTTCATCAATTAAAACTGAATCCACTTCATCAACAATAGCAAAATTTAATCCTCTTTGGACTCTATCTATTGCTTTTACAACCATATTATCTCTTAAATAATCAAATCCTATTTCATTATTTGTAGAATAAACAATATCACATTCATAAACTTTCTTCTTTTCTGATGCTGTTAATTCTCTTAAATTAACGCCAACAGTTAAGCCTAAAAATCTATAAATATTTCCCATCCATTCAGCATCACGATTTGCCAAATATTCATTTACAGTAATAACATGTACGCCTTCACCTGTTAAAGCATTTAAATAAGCTGGCATAGTAGATGTTAATGTTTTACCTTCACCAGTTTTCATTTCAGCTATATTACCATAATGAATAGCTAATCCACCTATAATTTGAACATAATAAGGTTTTTCACCAATTACTCTATATGCTGCCTCTCTTGCAACTGCAAAAGCTTCTACTAAAATATCTTCTAATGTCTCTCCATTTTTCAATCTTTCTTTAAATTCATTTGTTTTCCCTTTTAATTCTTCATCAGACAATTTAGTCATTTCTTCTTCTTTTTCCATAACTAAATTGGCTTGATTTTTAAATTTTTCTAATTCTTTATATTCATGATTAAATAGTTTTTTAAAAAAATTCATCTTGTTTACTTCCTTTCACTCTTATTAATTATATCAAAAAATTATTAAAAATAATAGTGATTTTTTTGTGAAATAAGAAAAAAAGGTGAATTTCACCTTATCTTGTTTCAATTATTCCATAATTTGCATCTTTTCTTTTATATAAAATGTTTATTTGATTAGTAGCATCATTAGTAAACACAAAGAAATCATGCCCCAATAAATTCATTTGTAAAATTGCTTCTTCTTCATTCATCGGCTTTGTTTCAACTAATTTTCTTTTAACAACTTTGCCATTTTCAGTTTCTTCTTTTTCTGTTTTAAAATCTATATTAAAATCTAGTAATTCTTTACCAACCTTTTTTTTCATTCTTGTTTTGTTTTTTCTAATTTGACGTTCTAATTTTTCAGATACCAAATCAATAGCAGCATATAAATCATTGTGTGTATCCTCTGCTCTTAAAATAAATTTTTTCATAGGAATAGTAACTTCGACAGTTTGATCTTTTCCTTTCACTTTAACAACTACATTAGCTGTAATATCATTTGGATTTTCTAAATATTTATCCAATTTTCCAATTTTGTTTTCAATGTAATCGTTAATTGCTGAAGTTATCTTAACCTTACTTCCGCGGATATTCATTTTCATAATATCACCCTCCTATAAAAATTATACCATAATTTTCTAAAAAAATTATGGTATATTATGTGAAAAATTAATTACTTTTAGTATAAGGACATGAACTTTCACCATTTATAAAACAGTTTACACAAGACCACATATTTGTTTCGTCATCAGTGTCATTTGCAACTAAACTAAATATTATTTGAACTATAAATACTACTAAGAAAACAACTGCAGCAGCCACTATTCTTTTAATAAATGTTTGCCATCCTTTTTTTATTTCATCTTCCTTTTGTGCCATTACAGCTTTTCCTAAATCTAGCATTCCAAATACGATTAATAAAATTGGTACTCCTACTTTAATAAGAGTTATAAGTGTACTAGTTAATTGTGGAATCATTGTATCAACTAACAATGTTTTACTACCACCACAAGTCATTTCATAAGTTTCTAATATAAACATATTGATCACCTTTCAATTACAACTAATTATTTAGTATCATTTTGAGCATTTTCACAATCATTATTTACAAAACAATCTACACAATGCCAAATACTATCTTTTTTATCATTACCAGCAACTAAACTAAATACTATTTGAACTATAAATATTACTAAGAAAACAACTGCAGCAGCTACTATTCTTTTAATAAATGTTTGCCATCCTTTTTTTATTTCGTCTTCTTTTTGTGCCATTACAGCTTTTCCTAAATCTAGCATTCCAAATACGATTAATAAAATTGGTACTCCTACTTTAATAAGAGTTATAAGTGTACTAGTTAATTGCGGTATCATTTCATTAACATCTAAAGCTATTGAACCACCACATGATAATTTCATTAATGTAAACATAAAACCTCTCCCATCTAAAACTGATTATACATTTTTTTTATAATTTTGTCAATAATTAATTGATTATATGACAATTGCTTTTATTTATAAAGCAATCTACACAATCCCATGCGCTATCGTTCATAGTTGAAGATGCAGGTATACTTATAATTAATTTAATTAAAACAAATACTAAAAAAACACATATTCCAATAAATAACCTTTTGAAAAAAGTTTGACTACCTTTTTTTATTTCATCTTCCTTTTGTGCCATTACAGCTTTAGCAAAATCAAGCATACCCAATAAAATAATTATTACTGGTACAATTACTTGAATTGCCAAAACAATAGTACTTGTTATTTGAGCTGCAACATATGGAACTTTAGTATCACCACATTGAATTTTAGGATAAGAATTAGATTCTGTTATAATTTCTTCTTCACAATTATTTATGCAATTATTGTATTCTGTTGTACCTGATGCATATTGACTACATTCGTCACATGAAATTGCAAAAATTTTATTTGTTTGAAAAACAAAACTAAATAACAATAGAATAATTAAATATTTCTTCATAATTCACCTAGAACAAACCTAATATTTTCTTTCTTTTTTCTGTTTCTTCAGTTTGTTGCTTTGTAAAACCTAATTTTGATAAAAAAGTATCCATAATTGCAATATTGTTATCTCGTTCATTTAATGGTGGCATATTAAAGAAAAATTTAGATTTTGCCTCATATTGAAGTTCTAAAACATCTTTAGAATTTAATAAACTTTTATTTAAAATTATTTTTCTTCCTGAAAGTTCATTAAAAATATTTCTTTTGATATTCATTAATCGATTTAATTTTATAGTTGATGGTTCAACTAGATAAATTACTTCTTGAACCATTCCAAGTGCAGCTTGATTATTATTTATATCAACTATAATTGCATCTTTATCATTATGTTTTTCAATAAATTTTCCTAAATCACGATTAGAAACACTATATAATGATTTATCATTAAAATAATTAAATTGATTATCATCAACTTCAACACCAATTACATTATAATTTTTCTTTAGCTGTTTAACCATCATATAACAAAATGTTGTAGCCCCAGCTCCATCAGTAAGACTTTTTATTCCAATTATTCTACAATAATTAACTTCTGCATCATGATAAACAACTTGAGTTTCATCACTTGTATCTAGCTGATGATATTGAGCAACGTCACGATAACTATTCGGATTATTATATAAATATAAAATTCCTTCAATATTTCTAGTAAAATTATATATTCCCATAGATATAAGTTTTGATAAATAATTTGGAGATGATGATTCCTCAGTATCATCTAATAACAAAATTACTTTTTCCATATCTAAAGAAATTGATAATTTTTGTAATGTCTTTATGTCTGTATAATCTTTTAATGCTGTAATATCTAATATCATTCTTTGATAATAAAAATTTTTAAACATTTCAATTATTTGTTCAACATCATATTGACCCTCAAGTGATTTTATAATATCAATATTTAATTCAGTTAATAATTCTTTTCTTTTATTACATATTATTACATTCATTATCCTTCCACCTCATTTTTTTCAAATAAAATTCTTGATTCACCATATAATGGTATTTCGATAAAATTGCCTATAAGAGGAAAATCAAAATGAATAAAAACTTGTACTCCATAATACTTTCCCTTAGATGTAGTATATTCATATACGCAATATCTATATGGACTATCATTATCAATAGGTTGTGCTCCATCTCTTTCTTCACATTGTCTATTAATTGCCAAATAATATCCTATATCAGATAAATTTTGATCTATTTGCAATTTTGCAGTATCATTATATCCTTCATTTCTCTCTATTAAATCAATTATCTTGTTTCTTACTTTGAATCCTTTTGAATAAGCTAAAGATCCAACTAATAGTGCAATAAAAACACCTGTAAAAATCAAAATTAAATTAAACACCATAGAGGTTCCAATTGCTTCTTTCATAATTACCTCCGATTTTTAAATTATTATAATGGATCAGTAGATGTAAACTTATAAATTTTATTAGTTCTTGTAAAAACAGGAATATTCAAAATGTTTATTATTGGTAAATCTAATTTCATATATGTCAAAACACCATAAGAATAATATGTATTTTTTTGTGGATTTTCTGTTTCTATATAAACACAATAATTATAATTATAACCTAATGAATTAACAAAATACATATTTTTGTATTCATCACTGCAATTTGCACTTTCTGTAGAATATCCTAAACTATACAATACTCTATCTATTTCTTCTTTAGATTTATCATTATATCCTTCAAACTTTTCTATAGCATGAACTATTCTATTATTAACTTTAAAAGCTTTATAATAACTTAATGTTCCTGAAATAAATGCAAAAATTATAATTATAAAAAGAATAATCAAATTATATAAAAAGGTATGACCTATTGAACTTCCCATTTTTACACCTACCTTGCTTATAAGATATATTATACTATATTTTATTTTCTAAAGCAATATTTTTTATAATTATAAAATATAAAAATTATAGTAGAAATAATACTTATTGTAATACCATACTTAAATGTATCTATTTTATATATTAATTCAATTGTGTGTTCACCATCAGGAATATCAACACCTAAAAATGCATCAAATAATTTAACTGTTTCAACTTTAGTTCCATCAATATAAATGTTCCAATATTCACTATAAGGTATTGATAAAAATAGTATTCCATTTCCTTCAATCGTTCCTTTTATATAGTTATCTTTAAAATCAATTAAATTTAATTGATTTTGTTTTAACTTATTTATTTTATTTACATAAACACTATAATTGTAATTATACAATTTGATTTTTACATCATACAAAGATTTAGCATTATCATTAATTTGTATCTTTATTTTATCACCAATTTTATATTTGTTTTCTAATACCCCATCTAATTTTATAATATTTTCGATATCATAAACATAACTACTTGAATCCCATATAATTTTATCATTTATTAGTATTTGAAAATCCGTTTCATTTTCATATTTTGCTTCAAAATATATGTATATATCACTATTATCTTTTATTGTATACTCAATATTGCTATTTTGCGCAACATCTAATTCATTATAAATTTGAGTATTATCATTAGTCATCATATTTAAAATTTTTTCTTGACATTTAAATGAATCACTACACACTAATTTTTCTTTTGAAGAATCATCTACTATAAAGCCTAAATTTGAGGCATTATTATTTTTATATATATTCATTTCATCATAAGTATATATTAATTCATCATTACTTTTTATATCAGCATAATATTTTATTCCTAAAATTGAATTCATTATATCACTATTTTTGAAATGATAAGAATTAATTCCAGTATTATAAGATATTTTCTTTAAAAATTGTAATTCACTATACTTTATAGTCGATAACCAAGTAGAAGCAGAATAATAATCATAAAATAAATTATCATTAGTTTTCATTTTTAAATTTAATAAATCCATACGATAAAAAATAGAAGATTCATTTTCCTTAATATTATTTACAATATTTAGAATTTTAGAATTAATTATTTGTTCTTTAGATTCTAATGTGTCAAAATTGTTATATACATATATTGAATTTATAATAATTTCTAAAAAGAAAATTATATAAATAATTTTTTGTGTTTTTGAAAAATAAAACATTAGCGAATATATAATAGCAAATATTAAACTTAATATTATAAAATAAATATTATTGCGTGCAGTTATAAAAACTATAAAACATAAAATAAAAAAAACATATATATAAATCAGCTTATAAATTTTCGGTACACCATTTATATTTTCAAAACTTTTACAAGACAAATATATTAAAAATATATTTATTAAATATACATATCTAAAATTAAAACCAATTGGTGAAGAAAAAGAATGGAAAATAGTATTTAGTGGTTTAAATATCAATATATTTAAAAACAAAATTAATAGAAAAATAGTAATTTTTTTTTCTTTTTTACTTATTTTTTGATTAAAAAAATATACAAACAAAAGAAACAACATTAATATTCCTATATATAATTTTGGGTAAGTATAATTAACTATTGACTCCATATCATTACCAATAAAAAAACTTGAAATAACTTTTGAAAAATCAGTATTAAACCCCAATTCAAATTTATTTATTCTATTCAAATCCAATATTTCTTTTAAGGCAATTAAATGAGTAAACATTGTCATCATACCACTTAAAAAAGATGATATTATAAATGTCTTTATATTTAGTAATTTTTTATTTTTTATAAAACACTTATATAAATAATATATAGCAGAAAACAAACATAAAATAAATCCCATATAATAATTATTTAAAATAGATAAAAACAATGTTATCTCATATAATAAAGGTTTATCTTTATCAATTATTTTATCTATACCTAAAAAAACTAAAGGTGCTAAAACATAATTATCAAGCCACATTATTTGAAAATAATTAGATAATATAAATGTTGATAAAGCATATGATGTAGAAAAAATTATTAAATAATTATTTTTAAAATGATATTTTAAAAATTGGTACATAGTTAACCCACATAAACCTATTTTGACTATTATAATTAAAACTATATACAAATATAATTTTTCAACTGAGAAAAAAAATAAAAAAATATTAGATAACGACATTAAATAATATACAAATATGCTATACATAGATGTTCCTAATCCAAAATCAAATGTATAAAATAAATTACCATTTCCATTTATAATTTCAATAAATTTATATAAAAAATGATAGTATTGTGAACTTAAATCACTTATTAAAATAGATTTTGAAAAAAAATCATTATAAAAAAATGATAATATTAAAATAATTATTGGTATAAAAAAAGAAAGAATATATTTTTTCATTTTATCACCACCATTATTTAAAAATAAAATACAAATTAAATTTGTATTTTATTAGTTAGCTGAAGCGTCTTGAACGCACTTATTGTAATTTTCTTCATTAAATAAATTTTGATTATTACTTCCTTCAGTACAAGCTCCACCTTTCCAAACTCCACCATTATCAGTACAACAAGTTCTTTTTGCTGTATTTGACATTAATGAAGTAACAAGTGGAATAGCAATGGCTGCAATAACACCAATTAAAATAATTGTAATAACTGTCATATTTGCTTCTCCTGCAGCTTCTTTCATTATTTCACCACCTTATCTCTACTTACAAATATATTATAACACATTTTTATCAATTTTATCAATAGTTCATCATCATCATCATTGATAATAATAATAATAACATTATTCCTCCACCAGTTACAAATAACATAATCATGGTTCTTTTTTCCATTGCTTCTAATCTTTCTGCATATTTTTGTTCACGAGATTTATTTTGTAAATTTGAAACAGTCCTAGAAAACATCATCAATTGCTCTTGTTTTCTATCTTGATTTCCAAGACTTAAACGATATAATAATCTCATCATTCTCATAGAATCTCTAACAGGATACTCTTTAGCAAAATCCATATATGGCTCAACAGTCATATCTCCTGCTTCAATTTTAGAGACTAAACTTCGTAACCCCGGTTTAAAAATATCGGGTGCTTGTTCAATAGATCTTGATAAAGCAATTGGTACTGTATAATGTTGAACTAAAATTTCCAAGCTTTTTAAATAATATGGTAACATTAAATTTATATGATGTAAATTTCTTTTATAATATGATTTTAAAGATGAATATGGTTGTTTAAATACAACAAAACCTACTATAACACTAAATAAAACATAAATAAATTGCATTTGAGAAAGGAATAAGAAAAACATAACAACCATTGCAATTAAACCATTTCTTATTCTTTGTCCAAACATTTTGTTAACATCAATATCAGTTCCATATTTTAATTTTAATAAAAATTCATAATCTGATTCTAATAAAAATTTAAATAATGGTTGAGTTTCTTTTATAAATTGATTTGGTTCTATTATCTTATTATAAATAAATATAAAAAATACTATAAAAGTTATAAATAAAAATATCATTATTCAGCACCTACATTCTCATTATAAAATTTTTCACCTGATAATAAAAAATAAGTATTAATTAAGATAATTATGTGTAATAAGAGTTGAACGTACCAAATTTTTAACATTTCTATATAGGTTTCTGTGCCTAATAAAAATTGAACTAACATTACCATTAAATACAAAACAATACCAAATTGTAAAAACTTTTTATGAAATATTGCTCTATCTATTCTATCTCTATAAACACCTTCAACAAGCATGTCGATGTCTTGTGACATATTTTCTAATGATTCAGATGCATCACGTGCACCTTCATTAGTTATTTGATAAAACAATTGATGCATATTTTTTACTATATAATAATCATATTTTTCATTCATAAAATTAATAGATTCATCTATAGTACCATTTCTATATGCCATATCTATCATAGTTTTAATATCACTTTTTACTGGATCTTCTAAAACACCAGATTCATAAACACCTTCAAGCGATTTTACAAAACTTTGTGTTGTAGCAAATTCCATAATAGTATTAGTAGTATAAACTTGAATTTGCTCAAATATAAATTCACTATATAGCCTTTTACAACGCAAATAAGCTAAATACGGAATAACTAAAACTGATGCTAATATATAAACAATACACCAAATAAGATTATAAAAATATAAATATGAAACTATTGCTGAAGCAACCGCAAAAACACCTATTTGAATTGCATATTGTTTTGGAGTGTATTCTTGTCCTAATTCTTTTACTTTTTCACGAACTATTTTAAATGAATATGGTGCATATTTTTCATATATAGTTGTTGCTTGATTAGCAATAAACTTATAAACACTATCACCAGTATTTATTCTATACACATATATGAACAACAAAATAATAGCTATAATTATAAATATAGTAGTTGTCATATAATACCTCCTTTTTATTATGAAGTAATATTATTACTTACAAATTGTAAATTTGAATTTAGATTATTATTTATTTGATTATTTGGTTGATTAATATTATTATTAACACTATTTTTTTCATCAAACATCGGATTAACAAATCCATTAGGCAACATAACACCTTGTCCTTCAATGTAATCAATTAAATATTTACTTGGATTTTTTCTATATATAGTACCTTCTGGTGTTTTACGATAAATTACATTATATTTTGCTTCATTGTCTTCTGTTACATAAAATTCTGTAACTTCACCAACTTCACGAACAAAACGTTTAGTTTGTTTATCTTGACGACCTCTTATTAAAACACCTATTTGAACATATCTATAAATAGATTTTAAAAATTGATCTATTTCCTGATTTGTTTCTAACAAACTATACATACGATTAGGAATAGAAGATGCTTTATCGGCATGAATTGTTGATAAAATATAATGTCCTGAAGAAATAGAATTACGAACAGCCATTACAGCTTCAGCACTACGAACTTCAGATAGTAATATCCATTTAGGATTTTGTCTCATACAAGCAACTAATACATCACTATAAGAAGCAACATTATTTGTTTTCATAGCCACTATATCTCGATGAGGAAATATCCTATCTAAATGTAATTCTAATGTATCTTCTATTGTTATAATCTTTTCATCATCTTTTGTTTTAGATGCTAAATATTTTACAAACTCAGTTTTACCTGAACCAGTTTCACCACAAACTATAATATTACAATGAGCTAATACACATTGAACTAAAAAATCATGAACATCTAATGTTATATATTTATCTGCAATTATTTTATCTTTTTCTAATCTTATTTTAGCAGGTGTTTTACGTATAACACAAGCTATTCCATTTGTTGCAACTGAATCATGAATAAAATTCATACGTAATTCAGCACTTTCAGAATCCAAAAAAGGATGTGCAGCATTAAATGATTTTCCCATTACATTTGAACATTGAAAAGCCAATTTTTCCATCATTGCATTATTAATATTAGGATTTTCTATTCTAAAAATACCTTGTGATAATGTTTTTAAATGAATTTGTCCATTATTTCCATACGAAATATCAGTAATATCATCATTTTGTAAATATTCAGTTAATGGTCCAAAATCTATTTGTGAAAATAAATTATCCGTCATTTTTACTCAAGTCCACTTTCTACTTGAGGAGTTTCAGGAACTATTGTATCATCTGAATCAGTAAATGTTACCGTATTACTTTCAATAAAATTTACTAATTCTTCACGATCGACAGTTAAATCACCTTCAATTGGTATAGTACCTCCATATGGAACTGGAAATAATTCAACACCATAACTTTTCAAGTATTCAGATTTTTTTAATAAGATAAATACATCTTCTGGAACACCAAATAATAATGTTGCTGGAGTTCTAGTTGTATCAGTGTTTTCAAACACATTTTTTCCTGAACTATCTTTTACTGCTAATACTTCTACTTGTGCTAACAATCTTCCAACCATAACTTGTCCACTTTCATCAACAGCTTTCATAAAAATATCTATCTTATTACCAGGAAAAATAGAGTTTCCATATGTATTAGCTGTTGTTACTGATAAAGCATAAGGTCTTTCACCATCTTTTACTGCAGTAAACGCTGAATCTGGTAATTCTTCTTCTGTTATTAATACATCTTGATAGAACATACTTCCAGCAGGTATAACAGTGTTAACATTTGTATACATTCCTATAATTGAATTCTTAGAACGTTGTACATTTTCATTAACTGCTACTGAAGGCACATTAATATATGTAACCATATCATCAGTAATCAATGTTTTTGGTTGAATTGTTTGTGTTGCAACTGGAATTTGAATTGGCTTAACTTGAGCTTCAATTACAGAATTATACCCCCAATATAAAAGTCCTAAAATAACTATTACTCCTAAAACTGTAACTATATTTTTATTTGTTATAAATTTTTTAAATGAAACTAAAATACTATTCATATAATCATCCCTTTCTATTCTACATCCGGAGTTTCTAATATTGCATCTAATTCATTAGATATTTCAAACTCCAAAACTTCACCAGTTAAATTAGTTGATTCAGCACTGCTAACTCTTAAACTCACTTTAGGAGGTAACTCATTTATGTCAAAAATTTCTATTTTGTATGTTTTTGACAATGTAGCACTTTCTGCAAATCTTCTTAAAAAGTTTTCTGCAAATTTTTCTCTATCTATTCTTATTATTCCTTCATTTCTATAAGTAGCCAAATCTAAAGCATCATACATAGCAGCTTCCGTTGTTTCTTTCAATAAATGATAATTATGTTCATCTGTATTTGTTATTGATTGAAAAAACAATATAAAGAAAATTGCTATAACGCCAATTCCCACAACTGCTGCCCCCCAAAATGATTCTTTCATTATATCAAACCTCCTTAACTATAGATACTATTCTTCTTATTTCTTATATAAGTTATAATAACTATTGTTCCACCAATTAACAAAATTAATATGTAATAATAGTTCACTAAAAATATTGTAATATAATGCAATAAAGAATTATTATCAACATCTTTAGGTGTATCATTATCATTTGCTTGATTTTTATTTTTTTTATACTGATCTACTTTATCATAAAATGTTAATAAATCATAATTATGACTCGACCATTTTTGACACAAACTATACTCTTCAGCACCCTTACAAATTTGTTCGGTATAAAATTTGTTATATTTTGGTAAAACTATTCTTATAGTATATAATGACGTATTTAAACAATCTGGATCATTTGGATAAAAATTATAAACTATAGTATCTCCACTTTTATAATTTTTTAAAATCAATTCTCCTTTTTTATTCTTATATGTAATATTCTTATTTGTATCAACAAAATATATGTCATTAACTAAATTAGTCAATGTAATATTAAATACCGCATCATCATTTGAAATTTTATATTCATAACTATAGTTAACATTTGAAGCTAATTTTTTTAAATTTGCTATATCATCATACATACACTTGGCATCAACAAAATTAGATGGAATAAACAATAACAGAAATAAACAAATTACTTTCTTCATTTTACTCCTCCATTATTCAATTATATCACAAAAATTTAAATTTTTAAATCATTTTAAAACATATTCATAGTTTTGATTTCTTATTGTAAAGAAAAATGATATTTTTTCTGCATTTTTTATTTCTTCTAATACTTCTATATAATAAATATTTTCTTGATTAACTTTTTTACTTTTTACTTCTTTAAAATTAATTTTTTGTACTTTTTCTTGACCATTTATAACATAACTTAATTTTCCAAATTTTTCAATAAAATCGTATAAATCATATACATCAGGTAATTGATTATCAGCTTGAAAAAAACCACTTAATTTCAATAAAACTTTATCATAATTAGAATTAATTGAAGGCATCAAATATTCATATGAATCATAACAAACTGTTTTTATGCAATAATTATAATTTATTTTATATTTATTTTGAATATCATAAGCATTTATTTTTATTTTGGCCGTTGGAATTATACTTTCTTTAAAAACTAACTCATCATTTAAGTTTGCTTCTTCATATGATTCTATACCCGTCATATTTTTATAATTTATATTAATTCTAACATTTTTAAAATTTCCATTATTATCAGAACTATTTTTATCAACATATGAAAATATTATTTTTTTATCTATTAATTCTTTTGGTATCTGATATACTAATATTTTTTCTTCATATTCTTGATTTATAGTTTCTCCTAGATAAACTGTCCCAAAATCTGAAAAACTATCTTTATATTTTGTTGTAGGTGTATATACATAATTATCAATTATAATCTTTGTTGTAGCAACATCTAAAATATTACCATTTTTAAAATTACTCTTAATTTTCAACTTTACAATCAAATAATAATCATCAGTTATAATATTACCCTTATAATCTGTATTTGTAAGATAACTATCTAATATACTTAATGTAAAATTATTACCACTAAATAATTCTGTTTGATTTAAAATTGGATTTGTATTGATACTCATAAATACAATAGTAACTATAATTATTGTACAAAATGTTCCAATAAGTATATTAGCAAATTTTTTATTTTCTTTATATGCATATTTAATAAATCTAATTCGTCTTCTAATATTTCTAAGTAACTTATTTCCATCAAAATTAAGTTCTAATTCTACTTCTTCTCTATCTTCTTCTGTTATGTTAATTTTTTTTAAATCTATATCAAAATCAAATTTTTTAACATCAAATCCTGTAGCTCTTACAAATACAATAATTAATTCAAACAATTGAATTATAAAACTTAACATAATTAAGTCTCTCAATAATAGAATTATTCTAGTATCAACAATGTTTGTACTTAATTCTATCAAAGTAAACTTAGAAAATTGTAATAAAATACCACTATACACATAAGCTGCAATAAGAGATATGTAAAACAAATATGGTTTTTTCTTTACTATCATAACAACCAAAATTACAATAGAAAATATGACAATTAAAAAAGGTACGAATTGAAATAAATTTGGTAACAAAGGTGTAACTAAATCTTGACCTTTAGTATTAATCATTATTGAGCTATATTCATTAAAAAAATCTAGCAAAATTTTTGTTTTATATACAAAATAACACATAAAAATTGCCAACAATATGTGCATCAGCTTAAAGTGTTTAATAAAAAAAGCATAAGGTTTACGTAATATCATATGGCCTCACCTTTATTCTTAAATAATTATACAATATTTTTAACTTTATTTCAAGATATAATTTAAAATTGGCTGCCCTAATTAGATTCGAACTAATGATCACGGAGTCAGAGTCCGTTGCCTTACCGCTTGGCCATAGGGCAATTAAACAAATTATAATGTTTCATATAATTTGTATAATTTTTGACATTTTTCTTTATCCATAGGTTTAGTATCTTTTAATCGATAATTAATATTTAATTTTTTATATTTTGGAACACCAATTGTTGTATAGGGTAAAAACTCTACTTTTTCAACAGTATATTTGTTTAAAAACTGTTTTAATTTTTTTATATACTCTTCATTATCATTAATACCTGGAACAATCACTTGTCTTATCCACAACCTTTTATTTAGTTTTTGACATAAATCTAAAAATTTAATTGATTCCTCTATTTTTTGTCCAGTCATCATTGTATAACTATCTTCTTCAATAGCCTTTATGTCCATCATAACTAAATCAACATATTTTAATACGTCTTCGTTTTTCGTACCACCAACTCCGGCTGTATCTATACAAGTGTTTATTCCATATTGTTTACATTTTTTTAAAATATCTATTAAAAAATCAGTTTGAAGAAGGGGTTCACCACCAGAAAATGTAACTCCCCCTTCAATTCCAAAATAACTTTTATACTTTAATATTCTTTCAATTAATTCATCAGTTGTTATTTTTAATCCTTCATTTTGTTTCCATGTTTCAGGATTATGACAAAATAAACATCTTAATTTACATCCTTGCATAAAAATTACAAACCTTATGCCAGGACCATCTACTAATCCCATAGTTTCAATTGAATTAATATACCCTTCCATTAAACACCTTCATGGAATGTTCTACTAATAACTTCTAATTGTTGTTCTTTACTTAATCTATTAAAATGAACAGCATATCCTGATACCCTTATTGTTAAATTAGGGTAATCATCAGGATGTTTCATGGCATCAATTAGTTGTTCCCTATTTAAAACATTAACATTTAAATGATGCGCACCTTGTTTAAAATAACCATCTAAAATATTAACCAAATTTTTAATTCTTTCTTCAAGACTATGTCCTAACGCATTTGGAATAATAGAGAACGTATTAGAAATACCATCTTGGCACACATCTTTATAAGGTATTTTTGCTACTGAGTTTAATGAAGCTAAAGCTCCACTACTATCTCTACCATGCATAGGATTAGCTCCTGGAGCAAAAGGTTCACCCTTTTTTCTTCCATCAGGTGTTGTTCCTGTTTTTTTACCATAAACAACATTAGACGTGATTGTTAATACAGATAAAGTATGTTTAGCTTTTTTGTATAAAGGATGCTTTTCTAATTCTTTTATAAAAGTTTTTACAATATCCACAGCAATACTATCTACTCTATCATCATCATTACCATATTTAGGATAATCACCTTCTATTTCAAAATCGATAGCTATTCCTTCTTCATTTCTAATTGGTTTTACTTTGGCATATTTAATAGCTGATAAAGAATCAGTTGCTACTGACAAACCTGCCACACCAAATGCCATCAAATGTTCGACATTAGTATCGTGTAAAGCCATTTGAGCTTTTTCATACGCATATTTATCATGCATATAATGAATTATATTCATTGCATCAACATATGTTTTAGCTATTTTCTCTAACATTTTATAATAAGCTTTTTTAGTTGTTTCATAATCTAATACTTCATCAGTTATTTTGTCCATTCCACAAACAACTAATTTACCACTTATTTCATCAACACCACCATTTATAGCATATAATAATGATTTTGCTAAATTGCATCTTGCACCAAAAAACTGCATTTGTTTTCCAACTTTCATTGATGATACACAACAAGCAATTGCATAATCATCACCATAAATTGGTCGCATCACATCATCATTTTCATATTGAATAGCATCAGTTAAAATAGATATTTTTGAACAATATTTTTTGAAATTATCTGGTAAATTATTTGACCATAGAACTGTCAAATTTGGTTCAGGTGAAGAACCTAAATTAATTAAAGTGTGTAAGTATCTAAAACTATTTTTAGTTACTAAACTTTTACCATCTAATGTCATTCCACCAATAGATTCAGTTACCCAAGTTGGATCACCTGCAAATAATTCATTATATTCTGGTGTTCTCAAGTGTCTTGCAATTCTTAATTTAATGACAAATTGATCAATTATTTCTTGAGCATCTTTTTCATCTATTTCTTTATTTTTTAAATCCCTTTCAATATAAATATCCAAAAAAGTAGATGTTCTTCCTAAACTCATAGCAGCACCATTGTTTTCTTTGATTGCAGCTAAATATCCAAAATACAACCATTGAGTTGCTTCATAAGCATTATTAGCTGGTTTTGAAATATCAAAGCCATATTTTGAAGCCATACTTTTAATTTCATTCAATGCTTTTATTTGTTCACTAACTTCTTCTCTCAATCTAATTGTTTCTTCAGTTATTTCAGTAATTTTCTTTAAATCTTTTTGCTTTTCTTCTATTAAAAAATCTATTCCATATAAAGCAATTCTACGATAATCACCAATTATTCTTCCCCTACCATATGCATCAGGTAATCCGGTTAACAATCCAGCACTTCTTGCTCTTCTAATTTCTTCTGTATAAGCATCAAAAACTCCATCGTTATGTGATTTTCTATATTCTTTAAAATGTTTATCTATTGTTTCATCTAACTTATAACCATAAGCTTCTAAAGAACTATGAGCCATTCTAATACCACCATATAAATTAACAATTCTTTTTAATGGTTTATCAGTTTGTAGCCCTACAATTATCTCATTTTCTTTATCAATATATCCTGGTTTGAAATTATCTATTCCAGAAATAATTTTTGTTTCAACATCTAATATTCCATTTTTTAATTCTTTTTTTATAAGTTTATTAACCTTATTTAAAACCATTTTAGTTTTCTTAGAAATTCCCTCTAAAAAAGATTCATCACCTAAATATTCAGTGTAGTTATTTAAAATAAAATCTTCTACATTAATTTCATTTTTCCATTTTTCACCTTTAAATTCATTCCATGCTTTCATTTTATTACCTCCATCATGCATATATTAGTATAACATATTTTTAATAAAAATTAGCAATTTTTTTATATATTTATTTTTTTTGTCATATATAAAGTTAAAAAATGAAAAATTTCAAAATTTAACTTTATAAAAAAATTGAACTATTCTTAATTAAGTTCAACTAATTTTCATATGATTTATTAAAAAAAAAGTAAAATAACTTTTTCAATTAAAGATATCTTTTACGTTTATTTGGCCAATTATTAATAATATCATCTGGAATAAATTCTGTACCAAGTTTACACATACCTAATTCATTATCTCTATCTTTTGTTCCATGAAAATCACTTCCACCAGATATTAATAATCCTCTTCTTTTAGCAAAATTTTCTATATATTTAATTTGCTCTTCATTAAATCCATTGTAATAACACTCAATACCATCTAAATTGTATTTGTTAAATAATTTTTCAATGTATTCTTCGGTATTATTTAATTTATATCCATACGGATGTGCAAGACAAACAATACCACCATGTTTATGTATTATTTCTATTATGTCTTCTATTTGTGGTCTATACTTACCATAATTAGCATAAAAAGGGCTATTAGGATTGGTAATACATTTTCTATAAAATTCATTTCCAGATTCACAGTAATATTCTTTTAAAATATTTTTTAAATTTTCTATTTTATTTAATTGTAATATTGTATTATATAATTTAGATTCAAATCTGTCTTCTAGTAATTTTTCATTAAACGACATATCATATTTTATACCCAAATCATTTAATTTTTTCAATAGAATTATTCTTTCTTGAATCATAATAGGTTTCCAATCAATTCTTTTTGTGGCAGTAACAAAAAAATCGTTTATAATTTTATAATCAGTAAAATTATATGCTAATAATTCTATTCTAACACCATCAAATGAAGTTGTGATTTCAATTCCAGTTTTAATTTGTCCTGTAAATTTATATCTTATTTTTTTATCTTCTAAATCATAGTAAGCTTTACAACAATCATGATCAGTTATAGAAATAATAGAAAGATGTAATTTCTCAGCCATTTCTAAAATTTCACTTACAGAATACTTACCATCTGAATAATTTGTATGAATATGTAAATCCACCATATATTAACACTTCCTATTCCAAAAAATTATTAATTTGCAAGTCTTTTTCTAAACTGATTTAGTCATATATGTTTCTACAAATATTTTATCATAAATTAAAGTATATTAAAACTCAAACTCTAAATACATTTTAAAAGTTTGAGTTTAGTATCAATCTGGTGCGAGAGATAACCACGTTTGGAAATCGCAATAAAGGTTAATTTCTAAAATAATTATAGCATACTTAATTATATATTAAAAGATGGATTTCAAAAACATCTACCAAATTTTAAATTTATATTGTTATAATAAATATTACCTTTTTATGCCACGATTTTGCAATTCTTGAAGTTCTTCATGATCATATCTTAAATCTATTGTTTCTTGTACTAATTGCTCATTAAAACTAATACCATTTTCTAATGCTCTAGCTTCTAAATTTTCATATTGTGCGTTAG
>CALVIQ010000100.1 GCA_944331815.1 uncultured Bacilli bacterium | reverse complement strand
GAGCTGTTAATAAATTAAAATACCCATATTTTTGTGTCTACAATTAAGGTTTCTATACCTTCTTGGTATGTCCATTTTATTGGATACCTTCTTCTAATTGTGTCCACACTTATGGGTACATTATATTCTTTACCTTGAGTGAGACCTTCTTCTAAGCCTAATTGCTTACCTTGAATAATTCCTTTTTCATACATTACTTCCTCATATTGTTTTTGTTCTTCTTCACGACTTATCCAGTCTACTACAAATTCATCATTATTTGCTTTGATTACTTCTTCTTTAAAATTATTCACTATCTCACTCTTTTCCGATAACTCTTCTAATTCTTCTTTATTCATATCTAACATTATTAATGCTTCTTCACCTTTGGTAAACTTCTTACCATTATTATAATAGTTTTTTATATATTTGTCTATACCTACATTATATATTTTGATGTAATCTGTTAATTCTATTTTGTTTATTTTATCATATAATGTATAGATATTTTTTTCATATTTACTATTATAAAAATTTAGATTAATTTGAACTATTGAGTAACCTATTTTATATTTATTTCCTCTTTCCGTATTTAAACTAGCTAATTTAAAGATATAATGAAGATTCCTTATTTTTATTTCTTCAGTATAATTTGTATTTAATTCAACATTGATTATTTCATCTTTTGTTTTAACTAATAAATCTAATCTTTGACCACGCCTTTTATATCGTTCTTGAATTAAATTTGGATTTAAAATTTCTAATTCTATTATTTTTTTATCTATAATAGGCTCTAAAATAGCTATTAGAAATTCTTTTTTTACGGCTGCATACATAAACACTGGTTCGTGTTTTGCAGTATAAAATTTTTTTATTGTTATCACCTCCTATTAGTTATATTAGCCAAAAGTTAGTGATTTCTTTTTTTTTTATCAAAAAAATCAAAAATTAATTTGATTTTTCATATTCAATTACATTTGTAACTAATTTTTTTAATGCTGTAGATGTAACAGTTGCACTACTTACTGTATCTAAATTTTCCAAATCATTTTGATTATTAATCAATTTATTTAAATAATCTTCATCAATAACCAATTGATATCTATTAGGTGTTTCATGATGAGAAGTAATTTCAATACTAATAATTTGATTATTTTCAAAAATTACTTCTGCTTTTATTCTCCCACCATAACCTTTTTGAGAAACATTGTAAACAATTTGATTATTTACTTTTTCTTTACTTATAACTTCAAAATTAGGATCCAAATTTCCTTCAACTCTTCTTGAAGAAGCAAGTATAAAAATTGTAACCATTACTACTATAGCAATCAATAAAAACCACATTACTGACTTAATAAAATTAAACCTTGACTGTACCCCAATTTTATCTAATAAAATAACAAATGGATTAACAATCAATATACTAAATGCTACACCTTCAACGCCAGTAAATCTAAATATAACAGTTATTATTCCTAATAAAATTCCTTGTAATATTTGGCCAACAGGTGTAACTGTACTAGTAACTGGATCGGTTGACATAAATACAGCCCCAAACATTAATCCACCACTTAGTATATGAAATAGTGGATAATAAAATCCTTCGCCTAATAATCTACTAATCCCTAAAGTCAGTATAAATACTGTTGATACATAAACTAGTGGTATTCTCCATTTTATAGTTTTTGTAAAACTTAAAAATAAATAAGATACTAAACATAATAAAGCACTAGTTTCAATAAAACTACCTGGTATTGTACCAATAAAGAAATCAGATAAATCACCATATGGTTTAACTAATTGATCATAATTACCAATTCCTGTTACCATTGAAGCATTAGTTAATGGAGTAGCCTTACTAATTGTATCTAATTCATAAGCATTAAAATAATTATCAGTAGTTAAAATACTAGAGAAAAATAACATAATTACTAAATATCCTACTAAAGCTGGATTAAACCAATTCTTACCAAATCCACCAAATATTAATTTACTGATACTTGCTACCGCACTACCAATTACTAAAATATAAATAGGTGTGTGTAAAGGTAAAATTAAAGCTAAAAATAATCCAGGAAAAAAAGCATATGAATTTTTAATATAATTTTTTTTTCTTAAAATTAAGGCATATATAACTTCAATAACAAAAGAAGTTAAAGATGCAATAACAACATTTATTATTGGATCAAACATATCAGTAAAACTTATTAATCCTAATCTATATGGATTAAAACAATTTTTAGAAAAACTAAATATAAACAAAGGAATTAAAGCAATCAATAAATTAAACATTATTTTATTTGTTTTATATTTACTTCTTAAAAATGGTCCCATTATTTATTCCCCCTTACTAAATCTTTTGCATCTCTTACTCTTTCTCTTACTAATAAACTAGCAGGACAAATATAAGAACACAAACCACATTCAATACATTTTTCAGGGTGTAATTTTTTTATTTTTTTAATATCTTTTTCTTTTTTATATTTTGTTTTCATAATTAAAACAGGACTTAATTTAGCAGGACAAACTTCAACACATTTGCCACATTTTAAACAAATACTAGGTATTTCAATATTATTATTTAAAGCTAAAACACAATTTAAATTAGCAGATATAACTAAATCATCTACTTTGTTTCCCATCATCGGTCCACCAGCAACAATAATACTTTCTTCTTTAATTTTTAATTGTTCCAATACTTCTTTTGCATCAGTACCTATTTTTACTAAAACATTTCGTTTATCATCAATATTTTCACCTGAAAAAGTAACTATTCTTTCAATTAAAGGTTTATTATATTTTAAAGCTTCATATATAGCATAAATAGTCGAAATATTATTAACAACAATACCTTCTTCAATTGGATACTTATCATAATCTTTATTTAAAGTTTCTTTTATTAAAGTTCTTTCCCATCCCATTGGATAAACATTAGGAACTAATTTTAATTTTATTTTTAAATAAGTACCAATAAAATTATCAAATACTTGTTTTAATTCTGTATTTTCTTTTTTAATTGCAATAATGGCTTGATCTATTTTATTTATCTCTAATATGGCATCAATTGCTTCTAATATTTCTTCACATTTTTGCTTAGCTAAAGCATCATCAGCCGTTATATATGGTTCACATTCTACAGCATTAACTATTAATGTTTTAATATTTTTAGGTTCATATTTAACATATGTAGGAAATCCTGCTCCGCCTAAACCAATAATACCACATTCCATTAATCTTTCAATAAATTCCTCTTTTGTATATTTATTGATACTTCTTTTAACAGTTAATTTTTGTTCAATTTTTTCTTTAAAATCATTTTCAATAACAACACATTTTACCTTAGTTCCATTAGAACAAGTTCTTTCTTCAAAATCTAATACCGTTCCACTGACACTAGAATGAATTGGTATTCTAAAATCACCTTTTCTTTTACCAACGATACTTCCTTTATAAACATATTCTCCTTTTTTAACTAAAATAGTAATATTAGTATCATTACCACTTATCAAAGGAATATAAACTTTTTTAGGTTTATTATAAACAATTAAATGTTCACTTGTTAATCTATTTTTAGGTATACTCACTCTCATATTAATCATTACCTTTCAATTATTAATTATACTAAATTATAAATTAATATTCAAGAAAAAATTAAAAAAATCTAGATTTTTCTAGATTAATAATTATACACTCCATTTATTTTATCATATGTTTTACTATCTAATTTGTCCACTGTCCAATCATCATTAATTTTAGTTAAATTTATTTCAATAGTATATTTTACTTTATCTTTAGCTTCTTTTAATTTATTTAGCTTATAATCATTAAACTTGACTATACTATATTCACCATTTTCATCATTAAATTCTTCTTTATTATTATTCATATAATTGTTTGCTTCATCTAATACTTTTTTGAAATCAGTAACAGCAATTTCTACAGTAACAACAGCCTCATCACCATCAATAGTTTCATCTTTTATTTCGTAACTTAAATTTTGATAATGTTTTTTCATTATATCAATATACATACTTCGTTGAATTTCATTTAAATCACTTTCATTAACAACTTTATTTAAATCACTTATAACACTATTATCTAAAGTTTGATATTTTTTTAAAAATTCTTCTGCTTTTTTTGTTGGAGTATTAGATAAATCAGTACATCCTACTAATAAAATACTTATAATTAAAAAAACTAATTTTTTCATGTGTTCCACCTCAAAATTAGTTTTAACAATATATTTAAAATTATTCTTTAATTTGGTTTTATATATATAACATCAGTAAATTCATTTTCAAATAAAATATTTAATGGTTCAAACAATTCTTCACTATTATTTGCAAAAATGAATAATACATTTTCTTTTTCCATAGACATATAAAGTGAACTATGAAAACCACCTAATTTTAAATCATTAAAAACAAATGTTATTGCTTCCATTGGCATTGAACCTGGCAATATATCAATTCCTAAATTTTCAAAATAATTTTTATAATCTTCATTAGGAATAGCTTTAGGATGTGGTTTATATAAAATATTATAATCTTTTTGATAAAGATCAACAACTTGTTCTATCATATGTTTAAATATTTTTTCACCATATCCATAATCAATTGGAGAACTACCAGTAATAATTAAATATGGTTTATCTTTATCAGAAAAATATTGTTCTTCAAGCTTTTCTTTATCAAGACCAACATAATCTAAAAATATTTGTTTTTCAGTATCTGTTAAATTGTTATATAAATTAGTAGGACTATTTGTAATATATTTTATTTTATTATATACTTCTTTTATTTCATCATTATTTTTTTCTATATATTCTGGATATTGTAAATAATATGATGTATTATCTCTAGTTGCTGCTGGTATTAAATAATAATCATGTCTAACTATATCAGGATTTTGATTTGACCTAAACTTTTCTAATAAATTATTAAATTCAGTTTGATATTTTTCATATTTAGAATTACTTGTTGCTATTTGATAAGGAAATTTAAATACATAACTACCTGTACCAATACTTATATAATTAACATGATATCTGTTGTCATCTAATCCATATCTAGCAAATAAATCAAATTCAATCCAACTTAATCCATCATCAACAAAAAGATTAAAATAAGCATTTTCATCTTTTTGTAATATATCTTTAACAATATTTTTTGCTTCTTCTAATACATCCGTTTCTAATAAATCACTATTACCAACATAACTTGATAAATAAATATTATTATTTATTAAATTATCACTATTTAAAACATTTTCTCTACCATACCATACATAAGTAAAATCATTACTTTTACTCATCAACAAAGCAGAGTATAAAGCAGGTAAAGTCTCTTTTACTAAATAAAAATTATAAATATTAGGATTTTCTATTTGTTTTATATTCACAGTAATTGTTTTGGAATTTGTTTTTATTTCATATGTTCCTGGTTTATATATTCCATTATTTTTATTATACTCTTCACCATTTACAAAAACTTTTTCTTTACTTTCTATTATAAATGCATTTGTATTAGTTTCATAATTAGTTATATTATTGCCAAAATAATCTTTAATGATAATTGTATCATTATTTAATAATCTATAAGATACAATTATTCCTAAAATTATTATTGAAAATATAATTATTATTAAAAAAATTAATTTTTTCATATTATACTCCTTTATTATAAATAAATTTATAGCCTAAATAACATTAAACACACCTTACAAAATAGGTGTGTATTTACTTCATTTGTATCTTTTTTATTATACTTAATTATTGTAATGTATATGGTGATTGTGGAGTACCTTCACCTCCAGTGAAGGTTATGGCTGAAGTTCCTGACTTCAGATATATAACTGCACGGACGCCAATCGAAGTCGACACCGAATAACCATTGAGGCTACCATCGTTGTCCACGTGCCGAACGTTAGACGAACCATATCTATTCATTGTCCAATAGTAATTTGATGTAGTTGGATTTTCGATTGTATTTACATCGACAAATGTTTTTGTGTTTGATATACTTAAATCTATATCATTTCCACTTAACATCTCGCCTAATGTTGGTAATCCAACACTTGCTTCTAATGTTTCATCTTGGACATCTTCATAATTACCTGTTCCTGATACATATGGATAATCTCCTATATAGAATGTTTTATTTCCTGTATATCGATATGTGTTACTTATTCCATTAGCAAATGTACTCAGTGGGGTATATATTGTATGGCTTGTACTTATTGTTGATGTACTTCCATATTCACTTTCTGTTGGAAGTAATCCATTTAGTACTACTTTGATACTATTTTCATCTTTACTTACTACCCTAAATGTACACATATTATCACTTCCACATGCATTATCGCCTCCGCTATATGGTACATTGATATATTCTCCTACTTGGACGTTGGTCGTATTTGTTGCTTTGTTTGCTACTTGATAATTATTCGCAAGAGTACCATCCCCTCCGGTGATGGTTATATCAGAAATTTTTATAACTGCACGGACGCCAGACGTAATCGACACCGTATAACTATTGAGGTAACCACTGTAGTTCACGTACCGAACGGCAGACGAACTAGATCTATTTCCTAACCAAAAATTATCTTTTATATCTAAAAATGAATTTTGTCCAGTAGTTCCATCGCCTGCTCTTTTATATTGGTCTTCATCTAATAAACCAACTTTTTTGCTTGTTGTTATTTCATCAACATCTGTATATATTCCTATATTAAATGTTGAATCCAATATATTAGCTTGTATACTACTATCTA
>CALVIQ010000099.1 GCA_944331815.1 uncultured Bacilli bacterium | reverse complement strand
AATTAGTAAATAATTTGTATGATGAGCAGTCAGCAGAAATATTACCTTTAACAGAAAGAAGAATTACAAAGAAATTAAGGAAGTGATAGTATGGATAATAGACAAAATTCGACAAATATAAACTGGTATCCAGGCCATATGGCAAAAACAAAAAGATTGGTAAAAGAACAACTAGATTTGATAGATATAGTTTATGAAGTAATTGATGCAAGAATGCCTTACTCATCTAAAATAAAAGATATTGATGAAGTAATTAAAAATAAACCAAGAATATTAATAATGACTAAATATGATTTATGTGATAAAAAAGAAACTGATAAATGGATTAAATATTATCAAGAAAAAGGTTATAATGTTTTACCAATCGATTTAGAAAACAAACCAAATTTAAAGCTATTATTTAATTTAACTAATGAAATAATGGAAGAAAAAAATAAAAAAAGAGAACAAAAAGGATTATTAAAAAGAAGAACTAGGGTATTAATAATAGGGATTCCTAATGTTGGTAAATCTACTTTATTAAATAGATTAGTTGGTAAAAAAGCAGTGGATGTAGGTAATAAACCAGGTGTTACAAAACAATTAAATTGGATTAGAATTAATAATGAATTAGAATTATTAGATACTCCAGGTATTTTATGGCCTAAATTAGATAATCAAAAAGTAGCTCTAAATCTTGCTAGTTTAACAGCAATTAAAGAAGAAATATTACCTTTGTTTGATGTGTGTGAATATATTTTAAACACTTTAAATAAATACTATAAAGATAAATTAAAAGAAAGATATAGTATTGAAGATATAAGTGAAGATATAATAGATACATTTGATATAATAGGTAAAAAAAGAGGTTGTTTAATTAAGGGTGGACAAGTTGATTATGATAAAGTAATTAATGTTATAATAAATGACATTAAAAATGGTTATATCAAAAATATAACTTTTGATAGGATTGATGAAATTGGATAAAAATGTTTTAGTTTTGGCTTATTTAGGCGATAGTGTTTTTGAAAAAATGATTAGAAAATATTTAATAGATCAAGGTATCAATAAAGTAAAAACATTACAAAAAGAAGCTATTAAATATGTAAGTGCGAAAGGACAATGTAGTTTTGTTACTAAATTAATAGAAGAAAATAAATTAACTGATGATGAATTAGAAATATTTTATAGAGGTAGAAATCATAAATCTAATTCACATCCTAAAAATACTGATATTATAACTTATAAATATGCAACAGGATTTGAAGCTATAATAGGGTATTTATATTTGAAAAATGATTATAAAAGAATAGAAGAAATAGGAGAACTGTTATGTACGTATATGGTAAAAATGTAGCTAAAGATATTAATAGTAAAATTGAAAAAGTTTATGTTGCTAATAATTTTAAAGATAAAGAAATACTTAAAAATATTAAAGCACCTATAGTTTATGTTGATAAAAATAAATTAGATAAAATGGTTGATGGTGTTCATCAAGGAATAGTTTTAAAAATAGCTGATTATGAATATAAAGATATAAGTGAATTAAATAGTGATATTGTTGTTATGTTAGATCATTTAGAAGATCCTCATAATTTTGGAGCAATAATTAGAACTTGTGAAGCAGCAGGAATTAAAGATATAATAATTCCTAAAGATAGAAGTGTTAAAGTAAATAGTACAGTTATGAAAACAAGTGCAGGATGTTTAGATAGAGTTAATATTTATGAAGTTACTAATTTAGTTCAAACGATTAATTATCTTAAAAAAAATAATTATTGGATTATTGGAACAGATATGGAAGGTACTGATTATAAGCAAATTGATTATAAAGGTAAAATTGTTATAATAATTGGTAACGAGGGAAATGGTATAAGTAGGTTGGTAAAAGAATCTTGTGATTTTATAGCAACAATTCCAATGCAGGGAGAAGTTAATAGTTTAAATGCTTCAGTAGCGGCTGGTATTATTATATTTGAAACTAGGAGGTAATTATGAATTATAAAGATTTTAATGATTATGAATTGTTAGATCATATTTATAGTTGTAATGAAGATGCTAATGAAATACTTATATATAAATATCGTCCTTTAACTATTAATTTAGCTAAAAAATTAATAAAATATTGTAATGGTGGAATAGATATAAATGATTTAATACAGGAAGGATTAGTAGGGTTAAATGAAGCAATTAATTCTTTCAGAGAAGATAAAGAAACTAATTTTGGAACTTATGCTAAACTATGTATTGAAAGAAGAATGTATAGTTTAGTTAAAAGTACAAGAACTTATAAGAATAAAATATTAAACGAATCTATTTCATTAGAAGATGATGAAGAAAATAACATTGATAAATTTTTAATTGATAATTCAAATAATCCATCTGATATGATAGAAGAAAATGATTACCAAGAAAAAATATTAAATGAATTAAACAAACAATTAACTGATTTAGAAAAACAAGTATTTGAACTTAAAAAAAATTATTTTAATTATAAGGAAATAGCTGATATATTAGAAAAAGAACCAAAAGTTATTGACAATACTATTCAAAGAATAAAGACAAAATTAAAAAAGATAATGAAAGAGGTATAAAATGAAAGAATACTTAGAAAAATTAGTAAAACAAAAAGTATTTCCAGGCTGTAATTATGCAATCATAACTCAAAAAAATATTGAAATAAATAGTATTGGTTATAAATCACTAGTTCCTACAATAGAAGAAAATAATATTAATACCTTATATGATTTAGCTTCTTTAACAAAAGTAATTGTTACTAATACATTGATTACTAAATTGTTACAAGAAGGCAGAATAAAATTAACGGATAAAGTTAAAAAATATTTACCAAGGTTTAAATATGATAATATAACAATTTTTCATCTATTAACTCATACTTCAGGTTTAATAGCTGATGTTAAATGGAATGAAGTTAATAATAAAGAAGAATTAATTGATTTTTTTTATAACAAAGAATTATTTTATAAAACTGATACAGATGTTATATATTCAGATTTAAATTTTATTTTTTTGGGATTTATAATAGAAAAGATTTATGATAAACCTTTAAATATATTAGCAGAGGAAGAAATATTTAAACCATTACATATGACAAGTACTACATTTAATCCTCAAAATAAGGAAAATTGTGCACCTACAGAGATGACCAAGGAACGTGGTATAGTTCGAGGTATCGTCCATGATGAAAAAGCGTGTATGCTAAATGGTATTTGTGGCGCTGCTGGATTATTTTCAAATATTAATGATCTAATAAAATTTATAGAAATGATTCTAAATGATGGTAAAATAGGTGATAAAATTTTTATTGAAAAAAAATATATTGATTTATGGTTTAGACCATTTGTGAAAGGTAAAGAAAATAATATTCGATCTATCGGTTGGGGAGTTGGTAAAAGTAGAACAACAGGTTCATTTTGCAGTGACGATACGATATATCATACAGGATTTACTGGCAACACTTTAATTGTAGATAGAGAAAACAAAATTGGTTTTATATTTTTATCAAACAGAATCCATCCTTCAAGAGAAAATAAACTTTTAATAAAGAAAAGACGATATATTTCAAATTATTTATTTAAAAAAATAAAACAAGTTCAACAATAAAACTTGTTTTATTTTACCATCCATGCGTTTGGTAAGTATCTTTCTCCAGTATACCCGTAACCTCGAGGATCATTGATTAATTGATTATTTATAGTTAAAGTAGAAGAACCACCACCATCTAAATTAGCAGCATTATAAGCACCATATTTTTCAAATAAAGAAATCATATCTGCAATTGAAATTCCATTACTACCATTAGCTCCTCTGCCATCAATTACTAAAAATAAAACAATTCCATCTTTTCTTTGAGCAATAGCGGTCCTATTAGCATATCCCCAACCTCCATTTCCTGATACATCAGCAGAAATCCCATTTACTATTAAAAATGGTCCAAAAGTTACTGCATCTATCATTCCATGTTTGATAGCTTCTTCAGCACTATCTGTTGTTAAAATTAAGATATGATCTTTATTAAATCCAATTAGACCTCCACCATGACGATTTGGAGCACCAACTGATAATATTTTACCATCTTGGATAACTGTGCCAGTTGGAATAAGTTCTTTATTTTTTATAGAAAATCCACTAGCATTAATTGCAATTAAAGCATTTTCATCTTCACTAAAATCAGTTAATTTTTGACCACCTAATTTTATGTGTCGTGATGTTACTAATTCGATTTTAGATGCATCATAGATAGCAACCAAATAACCGCTATAATCTTTTTCATTTATTTCAATTAATTTATATATGGCGTTTTCATCATGTTCTAAAATTTGTTGTTCATAAATTGAATCATAATTTTCATTAGATTCTCCAGGTTTTCCTATAAGTGAAGCATCAGTATTAGTGTTTGATTCTGTAACAGTATTATTTTTTAAAGTGTTTATAATAACTTTATCACTATATAATATATTAGCAAAATATTGATGATTGCCAGTTGCTAAAGCGGTTGTTATAAACCAATTTCTGAAAGTAGGAATTGGTCCATAAATAATAAATAAAACTATAATTCCAATAATATCAATTATACTAATTATTATTGTTTTTTTCTGCATTAATTTCACCACCTAAAATATACGGTTTTAAGTAACTTCCGTTACCATCCGTTATTGAAATATTATTTTTAATATAAGTTGCTGGTCTTACATAATGGAGATTATTTATATTATCTTCAAATAATTTTTTATCATTATTAATTACAAAAATACCAGAGTCATTATTTTCGTTTCTAGAAAACGTAAAAACATTTCCAACATCATATATAAATGGTTCAGCTATTGATAATAATCCAATCATTAAATTTGTACTATTATCATAAACATTTTTATAATTAAAATCGTCTAATATAGCACCATTGTAAAAAGGCCCTTCAACTATAAATTCTTTTTCTTTAAAACTGTTATAATAAGTATTATTTAAATAATATATTAAACTATCTTCTGAATAAATAGAATTACTATAATTACTATATTTTGTTTCATAAATGGTATCATTTTCTTTAATATATTCTTCACTTATTAATTTTATTTTTTCATTATCTTTAAAAACTACACGCCAAATACTGTCATTTAAGTTTAAATATTCTCCAATAAATAAATCATTTGTTTTATTAGGGGTGTGTTCTAAAATAATATAGGGGTTATCAATTGTACCATTACCTTCAATCACTTTAATATCATTTTTTAAGGTAATAACAGGTCTTATTTCATGAATAATATCACTATTACTTGATGTTATATCACCGGATAAAGATATATGCCACATTTGGTCATTATTAGTGTTAGTTGTCCAAAAATGAGTACCATTATTTAAATAACTATCTTTATTACCAGATTTAATATAATCTTCGACACTTAATAAGGATATTAAGTTTTCGTTATTATTTTTACAACTATAGTTATCACTATTACTAAAATTATCATTACAACTTATTGTATTTACTAAATAATTTTTATCTAAAGTTTTACTAAATATTTCATCTAGCCAATTATTTATTTGTGAATCATTATAAGGTAGTGATATGATTGATTCTTCGGTTACTAACGTAATTGTGTTATCATTGTTTATTTTAACAATTCGCCAAGTGTATCCCATAAATTTAAGATAATTATTTTTAGCGTTGTTTGCAAATCTATAAATACCGTCTTCATTAATTAAAGTAGAAATTATTTCATATTTGTTAACACGTTGCTTTACTTGCTCAGCTAATAAATCAGAATAAGATGTGTTTTTATCATTTAAAATTTTAAAATAAATTAATCTGCTTAAATAATAAATTCCTAAAATAATAATAACAATAATACTTACTATATTAAAAATTTTTTGTTTTTTATCACTTATCATATTTTTACTCCTTTTTGTAATGTAATAATTATATCAAATTTGTTATAAATAGACAATCTTGTATTGTCTAGATTTTGTTTATATGATATTATATAAATAACGTAGGTGGTTAACATGTTTGAAAAGGGAAAGTTAAAAGAAAATGCTATTTTTATAGTGCTTTTAATTGTAGCTATATTATTACTTACAATCATTGATTTTTTTATCAGTAATAAAGACAATATTTTTAGTTCATTAACAGATGATAAAATAAATATTAATCAATTGGTAATCAATGAAATAATGACTTCTAATAAAGGAGCTTATAATGATAGCGAAGGTAATACTTATGATTGGTTAGAATTATATAATGGTTCTAGTGAAGATATTAATTTGGCTAATTATACTTTAAGTGATGAAGAATCAGGAAAAGCAAAGTGGATTTTTCCTAATGTAACAATTAAAAGTAAAGAATATTTAATTGTATATTTATCAGGGACGAACAATGAGGGAATGTATGCTAATTTTGCCTTAAGAAAAGAAGGTGGTGAATTAGTAACTTTAAAAAAACCAAATGGTAAAGTAATTGATTCTATCAGAACTGAAAGTTTAGAAAAAAATACTACAATGGCAAGAAACAGTGAAGGAATATGGATTAAAACTTCTGAAATAACCCCTGGTTTTGATAATAATAAAGATGGAAGAGAAAAATATTTAGAATCGTTAAAAACAACAGAAGATGTTTTGATTATTAATGAGTTTTTACCAAATAATAAAGGTAATTTTAATGTTAATGGAGAGTTTTTATCTTATATTGAAGTAAAAAATACTGGTAGTGAAACAATAAATTTACATGATTATTTTTTATCAGATGATGTATTAGAACCATTTTCTTGGCGTTTACCAGATATATCATTAAAAAGTAATGAAGTTTATTTATTTTATACAACTGAGTTAGATAATATAAACAATACAGATTTTAAGTTAAATAAAAGTTCAGGAACGATTATATTATCTAAAAATAATAAAATAGTTGAACAAGTTGATTATACTAATGTAACTGGTGGTTATGCTTATATAAAAACTAATGGAACTTTTTATGAAGGAATAAATATTAGTCCTGGATATGATAATAATAATTTAGAACAATTTAATAAAGATTATAGAAAAAATCCAGAAGATTTAATAATAAATGAAGTTATGTCAAGCAATAATACTTATCTACCACAAAATGGTGGTAATTATTATGATTGGATTGAATTATACAATAACAGTGATGAAACAATTAATTTAAGTGATTATACAATTACTACAGATGTTGATAATATTAATTTATTTAAATTGGAAGACAAAAAATTAAAACCTGGTGAATATTATATTTTAATGGCTTCTGGTAATGTTGATAATAGTAATAGTAGTTATAAACATACTAACTTTAAAATTTCACCAACTGAAAGCTTATATTTATATAAAGAAGGAAAAATAGTTGATTCAGTTTTTATTTCAAATATACCAAAAGAATATAGTTATGGTAGAAATGATGATGGTTATTATTATTTTAAAACTCCAACTCCTGGTAAAGCTAATAATTCGGGAATAAGTGCAATAGCTTATACGCCAACATTTAACACTAAACCAGGGATATATAATGATATTGATAAATTAACCGTAGAAATAAATGGTTCAGGGACTATATATTATACTTTAGATGGGAGTGAGCCGACAACTAATTCTAAAGTATATAATAGTCCTCTTGTTTTATCTGAAACTACTGTTGTTCGTATTATAAATTATGAAAAAGATAAAAAAACAAGTGAAGTTGTAACAGCTTCTTATATTATCAATGAAAATCATACTTTGCCTGTGTTATCGATTGGAATGGCTCCTAATGATTTTAGACGTGTTTTAAATGCTGGTGGTTCTAATTTAACACTTCCTGCTCATGTGGAGCTATTTGAAAGTGATGGCACTTTTACTATTGATTGTGGATTTAAATTATTTGGAGGAAGTACAAGATATATAAATAAAAAAAGTTTTTCTTTAAAATTTTCTTCAAAATATGGTGATTCATCATTAGAATATAAAGTTTTTGATAATAGAGAAGCTACTAATTATAAATCGTTAGTAATTAGAAGTGGATCACAAGATAGTCAATTTTCAATGATAAGAGATGAACTTGCAACTTCAATCATGGATGATTATGGAACAGTTGATGTTCAAGCATATAAACCAGTTATTTTATATGTTAATGGTGATTATTGGGGAATATACTATTTAAGAGAAAAAGTAGATGATGATTTTATTCAAAATCATTACAATGTTGATGGCAGTTATTCTAATATTATAAGAATTGATGGTGAAGTAAAATACGGAACTAGAGATTTTTATAACAATTTGTTAAATTTTGTTAAATATAATGATATTTCTAATACTACTAATTATAATAAAGTAAAAGAAATGTTAGATATTGAAAACTATATAGACTATTGGATAGGAGAATTATATACAACTAATAATGATATTGTAAATCAAAGATATTTTAATAATACCTTGTTAGATAATGGTAAAATTAAAATGATTTTTTATGATTTTGATTATGCATTTTATAATCAAAGATTAAATTATTTAAATTGGATGATTGATCCTAATGGTATGGGTGAATATCATTTTGATAATACTTTACTAATTAGATTGTTAAAAAATAAAGAATTTAAACAATTATTTTTAGAAAGAGCATCTTACAATATGAATAATGTTTGGACAGATGAAAATGTTTTAAATAGATTTAATGAATTAAAAGAATTAATTGAACCTGAAATGCCACGTAATCAAGAAAGATGGGGCTATACAATGTCTACTTGGTATAGTGAACTTGAAAAATTAGAAAAATATATAAAAGAAAGAAGAAGTTATATGTTAAATAGTATCAAGTGGTATTTTGGATTATCAAGTAAGGAGATGGAAAAATATTTTGAAGATGTATAGACATGAATTAAAATTCATAATAAATAAAGCATATGCTGAAATGTTAAAAAATCAACTTGCTTTGATAATGGATGTTGATGAAAATGCAATTGATAACACTTATTTTATTAGAAGTTTATATTTTGATGATATAAATAATAGTGCTTATTATGAAAAAGTTGATGGGGTAGAAAAAAGAAAAAAATATCGAATTAGGATATATAATTTAGATGATTCATTTATTAGACTAGAAAGAAAAGATAAAGATAGGGATTTGACTCATAAAGAGCAAACTAAAATATCTAAAGAAATATATAATAAAATAATTAATAACGATTTAGATGATATTGATTTATCAGATGATTTATTAAAAGAATTTGTAACATTTATCAAAACTAAAGGGTTAAAACCTGCTGTAATAGTTGATTATAATCGACTAGCTTATACTTATCCTTTGTTTGATACAAGAATTACTTTTGATGAAAATATAAAATCAGGTAGATTTAGTCATGATTTATTTGGTGATTGTCAAACTTATGATATATTTAATGATGAAGTAGTGTTAGAAGTGAAATTTAATGAAATGTTACCTAAACATATTGCTTCAGTTATTATGAATATACCAAGTGTAAGACAAGCAATATCTAAATATGCATTATGTTTTGAAAAGAAGGAGATTTAATTATGGGATTTTTAGATTTAATTAAAAAAGGAGTAGTTGAAGAATTTACTGGTACAATTTCAACTGGAGATTTATTTTTATCACTTATTATTGCTTTTATATGTGCAATATTTATAACTTATATTTATAAAAAAACTTATACAGGAGTTTCTCATACAAAATCATTTGTATTATCAATTATATTATTATCTATGGTAACGTCATTGGTAATTAGAACAATTAATTCTAATTTAGCTTTATCATTAGGTATGGTTGGTGCTTTATCTATCGTTCGTTTTAGAACAGCTGTAAAAGATCCAGTTGATACAATTTTTATGTTTTGGGCAATTGCCGTAGGAATTATGTCAGGAGCAGGCTTATATTTAATTACAGTAATTGCTTGTGCTTTGTTAGGATTATTTTATTTAATAAGCTATTTTAAAGTATTTAAACCAATTGATAAATATTTATTAGTTGTCAATACTAGTAAAAAAGATTCATTAGAAGTAGCTAAAATGTTTGCTAATAAAAATTGTACTTTAAAAACTGAATCTATTAAAAAAGATAAAGTAGAATTAACTTATGAAGTGATTGGTAAAGAGTTTGCAAACAATTTATTAGAATTAAATGATGATATGATAGAAAGTATTCATATGATTAATATAAATTAAATTTATGATAATTATTACATTATAATTTATCGAAGGAGAGAAAACATGAAAAAATTTAAAAATGCTTTTACATTAATAGAATTATTAGCAGTAATAATTATATTAGCTATTGTAGCTTTAATAGCAACCCCAATCATATTAGATGTGGTAGATGATGCTAAAAAAAGTGCCGGATTATCAGAATCAAATATGATATATAGTGGAATCAATAATTATTGTGCTACTGAAGATGTGAAAGCTCAATTGGATAAAGATTATGTAAGAATATGTACATCAAGTTTAGATGCAGAAAAAGTAAAAGAAATGGTAAATTTAGGGAATGCCA
>CALVIQ010000098.1 GCA_944331815.1 uncultured Bacilli bacterium | reverse complement strand
TAAAGAAAAGGACAAAAAGATAAAACTAGATATTTATATAAAAACAGGAGAAAGTGTTAATACATTCTCTGATAATTTAGGTAGAAAGTTTCATTTAATAGACAACGTTACAACAAATAACAGCAGTATCTGCGGCAATTAATGGCGGAAATTTATATACTCCTTATATTGTTAAAAGTTTAAATGAACCTGAAACTAATTCAGTAATAGTTGAAAACAAACCTAGTGTAGTAAGAAAAGTAATAACAAAAAATACAAGTGCTAAAGTAAGACATGCTTTAGAAAGCGTCGTTGCTAATGGTACAGGAAGAAATGCTTATATACCTAATTATCGTGTAGGTGGTAAAACGGGTACTGCTCAAAAAGTTGAAGATGGCAAATATTTAGTTGGTAATTATATAACATCTTTTATGGGGTTTTTACCGGCTGATGATCCTGAAGTAGTTGTGTATATTGCCATTGATAATGCTAAAGGAGTTACACAATATGGTGGAACTATTGCAGCTCCTATTGCAAAGAATGTTTTAAATTCTTCAATTGCTGCTTTAAATATAAAAGAGCGTTATGACGGTATGACTAAAGAATATAATTATGGTGATAAAAGATATTATACAGTTCCAAATGTGATTGGCATGGATACCAAAGAAGCTGTATCAAATTTAAAAGAATTTAAAGTTGAATTTAGTGGTAATGGAAGTAAAGTAATACATCAATCACCTAGTGAAGGAAGTTATTTAACAGAAGGTGAAACGATAAGATTAATGTTAGGAGATGAATAATGTTAACTAAAGTTGCTTTTGTAGTAATGATCAGTTTTATTTTATCAATTATCTTAGGCTTTTTGATAATTCCTTTTTTAAAAAAGAAAAAATTAGATCAAATATTGAATAGATATTTGGAAGAAACTCATAAAAAAAAATGTGGTACACCAACAATGGGAGGAATTATTTTTATAATTCCTACAATATTAATAGTTTTATTTTTACTATTATTAAATATAATTGAATTAAATTATAGTTTAATAATAATTGTATTCACATTTTTAAGTTATAGTTTAATCGGATTTATTGATGATTACTTAATTATAATAAAAAATAATAACAATGGTTTAAGTGAAAGTTCTAAATTTGTTTTGCAATTATTTGTAGCAGTTATATTTTTTTACTTATTTATGAAGGCTGGTAATGAACCACTTTTATGGATTCATACTCTTAATTTAAGATTAGATATTGGATGGTTATATGGCTTATTTATATTATTTGTTTTAGTAGCATCAAGTAATGCTGTAAATTTAACTGATGGTTTAGATGGTTTAGCTGGTGGTCTATCAATTATATCATTTTTAACGTTTGGTATTATTGCATATGATACGGGGTGGTTAGAAGGATATGAAAGTGTTGCATTATTTTGCTTTGCTTTAGTAGGAAGTATTTTGGGATTTTTGGTATTTAATGCCAATCCAGCTAAAATATTTATGGGAGATACTGGATCTTTAGCTTTAGGAGCAACATTGGGAAGTATTGCTATTATTACAAGACACGAATTGTTATTAGTTTTAATAGGTATAGTTTTTGTCATCGAAACTTTAAGTTGTATTATTCAAAGATTATATTATAAATTCACAAAAAAAAGATTATTTTTAATGACTCCAATTCATCATTCTTTTGAAAAAAAAGGATGGAATGAACATGATATTGTGAAATTATTTTGGATAATAGGTTTAATAGCTTCTTTATTAGCTTTAACATTTGGTGTAATTATTTAAAAAAGTATTATTAATATGTTTAATTAAAAAAAATAATCAAAAAATATAAGTTGTAATATAATATATAAAGTCAATAAAAAAAAGACATTTTTATTGATTTGCATTATTTTTAAAATTATGATACAATATAACTCGTTCGAGGAGGAATGTATTAAAATGTTACAAATATTATTAATAATAATTTCAATTTTATTAATTTCTATAGTATTATTACAAGCAGGTAAGGCAGAAAGTGCTTCTAATGTAATAACTGGTGGTAGTGATGCTTTATTTGCTAACAGAAAAGAACGTGGTGGAGAATTATTTATAACTAGATTAACAATGGTTTTAGGGTTATTGTTCTTCGTGATATGTTTAGTAATTGGATTTTAGAGTTTATTTAAACTCTTTTTTCTTTATTTAATTTTAAAAATATGATATTATTAAATTGGTGGTAGTATGATAAAAAAAATTCTAAAATTTTTAACTCATAGAATTTTTATTGTAGGGGTATTGTTATTAATTCAATTAGTTGCTTTATTTTTAACATTATATAAATTTGAAGAGTATGGTTGGTATTTTTATGTATTTTTTTACGTTATGGGTATTTTGGTATTATTAAAAATAATAAATGGAAATGCTAATCCTAGTTATAAAATTGCTTGGATTATACCAGTTTTAACTGTTCCTATTTTTGGAACATTAATATATATAATATTTGGCAATAAAATAGATAAAAAAGCAAAATTATTAGAACATAAAAATAAATTAAAACAAACTTTAATTCAAGATGATAATGTAATTAAAGATATAGAAGACATCAATTTTTATAATCAGACTAGATATATATATAATAATGCAGGTTATCCAATTTATAAAAATACTTATACTGAATATTTGGAAGTAGGGGAAGTTTATTATAAAAGATTAATTGAAGAATTAAAAAAAGCAAAAAAATTTATTTTTATGCAATATTTTATAATTGAAAAAGGTGTTTTTTGGAATGATATTTTAGATGTTTTAAAGCAAAAAGCTAGTGAAGGATTAGATGTAAGAGTTATTTATGATGATATGGGATGTATTGTAACATTACCTAATAAATATTATAACGAATTAAAAAAATATGGTATTAAAGCGTGTTCATTTAATAAATTTGTTCCTATTTTAACAGCTAAATTAAATAATAGAGATCATAGAAAAATAACTGTTATTGATGGTAATGTGGGAATTACAGGTGGTATTAATTTGGCTGATGAATATATAAATAAAAAAGTAAGATTTGGTCATTGGAAAGATAATGGTATATTATTAAAAGGTGATGCAGTATTTAATTTAACTAATATATTTTTAAATTTGTGGGATCATATTAATAATACAAAAGAAAACTTAAATAATTTTAAACCAGATATTAAAATAAAAAGTAATGGGTATGTTCAACCTTATGACGATAGTCCTTTTGATGATGAATTAGTAAGTGAAAATATATGTTTAAATATGATTAATAAAGCAAAAAAGTATATTTACATTACAACACCATATTTAATTATTGATAATGAATTAGAAACAGCTTTATGTATAGCAGCTAAAAGTGGCATTGATGTAAGAATTATAACTCCTGGTATACCTGATAAAAAAATAGTAAATGAAGTAACTAAGGCATATTATAATAATTTATTAGAAAATGGTGTAAAAATATTTGAATATACTAAGGGATTTATTCATGCTAAAACATTTTTAGTTGATGATGAAATAGCAACTATAGGTACAGTTAATTTAGATTATCGAAGTTTACATTTACATTTTGAATGTGGAACATTGTTATATAAAACAGATAGTATAAAAGATATAAAAAAAGATATTTTAAAAACTTTAGAAATATCGAAACAAATAAATTTAAAAGATACTAAAATAGGTTTATTTAGAAGTTTAAAACGAGCTGTATTAAGATTATTTGCACCTTTAATGTAAACCTTTGAAAAATTCTGTTATAGGAACATTTAATTTTTTTGATAATATATATAGAAATTCTAAACTGAATGTTTGGAAACTATCATTTTCAATATTTGCAATAGTCCCTTCACTATATTGAATTAAATCTGCTAATTGGACTTGAGTAAGTCCTTTTTCTTTTCTAATTCTTTTAATGTTTTTTCCAACAATTACATATATATATTTATTATTATTCTCATTAATTTTCATACAATCACCTAATTAAATAATCTCATACACAAATAGAAAACGACTACATTTAATATATGTACTTTAATTAAAAAATATGTTAAAATGATATTGAAAGGAAGGAATATGCAAAAAGATTACTTTAAAAAACTACATGAATTAAGAATAAAAAAAGGATTTACATATCAACAAATGGCTGATAAGTTGAATATAAGTAAATGTTTTTATTGGCAAATAGAAAATAAAGAAAGAAATTTAACTTATAAAATGGCTTTTAAAATATCTAAAATATTAAATACTAAACCTGATGAAATATTTTTAGATGAATTAAAGGAGGATATAAGATGATTTATGTAATAGGACATAATAATCCAGATGCTGACACAATTATTTCTTCTAAATTATTAGCTGATATTTTAGGATATGAGTATGCTGTTATAGAAGGTAATGATATAGAAAAAAGTGATATTAATTTAATAAGAGATTGTATGGATTATGCACCAGTTATAATAAAAAAAGATGATATTTCAAATCACAAATACTTTTTAGTTGACCATAATGATGTTAAACAATCAATTAATGATGAAAAATTATTAATTGGTTGCATTGACCATCATCCTAAAATAGGATATGACAAAGCTATTATAGGTGAATATTGTGCAACAGCTTTATTTATTTATCAATTATATAAAGATAAATATAAGTTTAATGAGCAACAAAAGAAACAAATATTTATGGCAGTATTAAGTGATTCTAAATTTGGAAGAAGTTCAAGATATCAAGAACAAGATAAATTATTAGTAGAAGAATTGGGTTTTAAAATAACAGATGAATATTTTTTTAAGTATTTTAAAGAAACTGAATTAAGTTTATATTCTTTTAAAAATAATGGTTATAAATATTATGATAAATATGATTTAAGAAGTACATATATTGAAAGATTAGGTGTTGAAGGTATTATTAATTATCAAGAATTTGTAAAAAAACAAAATAATTTTTTAGGTATTTGGGTTGATGCATTAAATAATAAAACTTATGTATTTTTAAATTATAAAAATAATTTTATAACTGAAGAATATTCTTTTTTAGCTTCTCGTGGTACAACTGTAATAAATGATTTTATAAAAAGATTTAGATTGACAAAATAATAAAAAATATTATATAATTTTGATATAAAATAGGAGCTGATTTTATGAAAAAAGGTTTTACTTTAATTGAATTGTTAGGTGTATTAATATTATTAGCTGTTATAGCACTTATAACATTTCCAATAATAGACAAAGTGTTAACTAATTCTAAAGAAGAAGCATATCAAAGACAAAAAGATAATATTATAGAAGCTGCAAGGATATATGTAACAACTAATGGAAATTATAATACTAATCAAGCACAACTAAGTTTTCAAACATTAATTGATGCTGGCGTTTTGAAATATGGTGAAATATTAGATCCGAGAGATTCATCTAAAGAAATGCCAGGGTGTGTTTTATATAATTGGAATGAGTCAAAAAATCAATATATATTTGAATATGATGAGGAATGTATAGCAACAACTCCAGTAGAATGTTTTACATATCAAAGTTATGAAACTGGTGTTGAGATAACAAATTATGATGAAATTTGTGGTGGATATGATGTTTTTATACCAAATATAATAGATGGAAAAAAAGTTTTATCAATATCAGATTATGCTTTTAGTTCAAAAAAATTAACTAGTGTAAAATTTTCTGATAATTTAGTTTCTATAGGAAAAAAATCTTTTTCTGGTAATGGATTAACAAAATTAGATTTGTCAAATTTAGCTAATATAAAAACAATTTCATATGATGCATTTGCTTGTAATCCATCAATAACTTCTAGTAATTTTACTGGTATAGGAAGTTTTGTTTATAGTTATTTTAATTTTAGTTGTTATTAACTTTATTTCAATAAAGTTTTTTTTACATATAAATTACATGATAATTCAAAAATAATAGATAAAATTTAATACTTATGATATAATGGTGCTAGGGTGTAATTATGAATATATATGACTATACAATTAAACAATTAGAAGATTATTTCATAAGTAAAGGTGAAAAAAATTTCAAAGCTATTCAAGTATTTGAATGGTTATATCAAAAAAGAGTAAAATCATTTGATGAAATGACTAATATAAAAAAAGAAGTTATTAGTTATTTGAAAGAAGATTTAAAAATAAATAGTTTAGAAATATTAACAAAACAAGAAGATGTTGATGTAATTAAATATTTATTTAAATTAGAAGATAATAACAAAATTGAAGCTGTATTAATGAAACATGATTATGGTAATTCTTTATGTGTATCTAGTCAAGTTGGATGTAATATGGGTTGTAAATTTTGTGAAAGTGGAAGACTAAAAAAAGTTAGAAATTTAAATACTAGTGAAATGGTTTTACAATTATTAAAAATAGAAGAAGATTTAAATATAAGAATATCACATTTAGTTTTAATGGGGATTGGTGAACCATTTGATAATTATGAAAATGTTATAAAATTTATAGATATAATTAATACACCTAAAGGAATTGCATTAGGAAGTAGACATATAACAGTATCTACTTGTGGAATAATTCCTAAAATAAAAGAATTTATTAAAGATGGAAAACAAGTTAATTTGGCTATATCTTTACATGCGTCTAATGATAAATTAAGGAATCAATTAATGCCGATAAGTAAAGTTTATAAATTAGATGATTTAATGAAAACAATAAAAGAATATATTAAACAAACTAATAGAAGAGTAACATTTGAATATATTTTATTGAAAGGCGTTAATGACAAGTATGAAAATGCAGTTGAACTTTCTAAATTATTAAAAGGTATGAATTGTTATGTTAATTTAATACCTTATAATGAAACAAGTCATATTGAGTTTAAAAAAAGTGATCAAAATACTATTTTAAAATTTTATGACACTTTAAAAAAGAACAACATTGGCGTTACAATTAGACGAGAATTTGGTAAGAAAGTAAGTGCTGCATGTGGACAATTAAGAGCCAATTACAAGGAGGAATAATATGGAATATGCTTATATAACCGATAGAGGAAAAGTAAGAGACCATAATGAAGATAGTGTTATAATAAATGAAAACAAGATGGGTGAAGTATTACTAGCTGTCGCTGATGGTATGGGGGGCCATTGTGGCGGTGAAATTGCTTCTAGTATTGCTATATCTCATATTGGTGATAGATTTAGAAAAATAAGTTCAGTTGGAACTAAAGAAGATGCTATTAGTTTTATTAAAGAAATAGTAAGTGAAGCTAATGTATTGTTATATAAATATACCAGTGAACATAAAGAAAGTTCTGGCATGGGGACAACTATTGTTTTAGCTATTGTAACTAAGGACTTTTTATTATTTGGAAATATAGGAGATTCATCTGGTTATGTTTTAAAGAAAAATAAATTACAAAAAATAACAACAGATCATACTTTAGTTAATTTGTTGGTTAAATCTGGAGAATTATCTTTAGAACAAGCAAAAGAACATCCAAGAAAAAATGTTTTAATGCGTGCTTTGGGAGCAACTAACACAGTTGAAATGGATATTTTTGCTGTAGAAAGAGATGTAGATGGCATTTTATTATGTAGTGATGGATTAACAAATATGTTAGATGATGAACAAATAGCTAAAGTTTTAACAGATAATGATATTTCATTAGATGATAGACTAAAAAAATTAGTTGTTAAATGCAATAATAGAGGGGGAACAGATAATATTTCAGTTGCATTTTTAAAGGATGGTGTAAATAAATGATTGTAAAAGGGGATAAAATAAACGATAGATATCAGATTATCAAAACGATTGGTGAAGGTGGTATGGCTAATGTTTATTTAGCTAAAGATACAATTTTAGATCGAAATGTTGCTGTTAAAGTATTACGTGGTGATTTGGCTGATGATGAAAAATTTGTAAGAAGATTTCAAAGAGAAGCTTTATCTGCTAGTAAATTAAATCATCCTAATATTGTTGAAATGTATGATGTTGGAGAAGATAATGGTAAGTATTATATTGTAATGGAATATGTACAAGGTAAAACTTTAAAAAGTTTAGTAAAAAAAAGAGGAGCTTTAACATTACCTGAAGTAATTGATATTATGTCTCAATTATCTAGTGCAATTATGTGTGCCCATGATAGTTATATAATTCACCGTGATATTAAACCACAAAATGTTATGATATTAGATGATGGTAGAGTTAAGATAATGGATTTTGGTATTGCTATGGCTTTAAATAGCAATGAATTAACGCAGACAAATTCAGTTATGGGTTCTGTTCATTATCTACCACCAGAACAAGCAAATGGTAGTGGATCAACTATTAAATCTGATATTTATTCATTAGGAATTTTAATGTATGAATTATTAACTGGTAAAGTTCCTTTTAAAGGCGATAATGCAGTTGAAATTGCTATTAAACAAATGAAAGAACCAATACCTTCTATTTGTAAACAAAATCCTGATATTCCACAATCAGTTGAAAATATAGTTTTAAGAGCATGTGCTAAAAATCCAAAAAATAGATATGACTCAGTTAAAGAAATGTATGATGATATTAAATCATGTTTAACTGAAGATAATTTAAACCAAAAAAGATTAGTTTATAAATATCCAGAACATGAATTAGAAGAAACAAAAGGAATGCCTAATTTAAGTAGATTAGATAAAAAGCATGAGGAGGAAAATGTTGTGGCTAAACCAAAAAAGAAATCAAAAAAAGATATTGTATTATGGATAACAGGGGGAATTTTTGCTCTATTAGTAGCTTTAATATGTTTATTTATAATTATTTATCCTAAGTTAGTAAAAGTTCCAGAGATAACAATACCAGATGTTAGCAATTTGACTGTAGTTGAAGCTGAAAGTAAATTAAAAGAACTAGGTTTATTAGTTGCTAGTGATGTTGAAGAAAAAGAAAATGATGAAATTGAACCTGGAAAAGTAATAGGAACTAATCCACAAGTTGGAAGGACTGTTAAAGAAGGAACTGAAGTAACAATTATAGTAGCTAAAGAAAGTGGTAATATAACATTAGAAAATTATACTGGTCAAAATTATAAAACTGTCGAAGCTAATTTAAAAAATGCAGGATTAAATGTTATAACAGAACCAAGAAAAATTGAAAAAGAAGAACAAGAAAAATACAAAGAAGAAACTGTTGTTGATCAAAGTGCTAAAGAAGGTGACAAATTAGAGCCTGGAGATACAATCGTTATTTACTATGCTGTATTTACTGTTGAATATCCAGATTTTGTTAATGAAAATTATACTATTGATATGGTTCAAGAATTTTGTGATAAGAATAATGTTACTTTAAGTATTCAATATGAAACTAATGATACTTATCCAGAAGGAACAATTATTAAACAAAATAGAACAGGTGAAGTTATAAGTGGTTCAACACTTACTATAACAGTTACTCAAAAAACTTCTGTGGAAGAAATACCTGAAAATGTTGAAGGAACAGAATAATGGAAGGAAAAATAATCAAAATAATTAGTAATTCATTTACTGTTTTAAGTGATAAGGAATATGTTTGTAATGCTAGAGGTAAATTTAGAAATTTAAAAATTACTCCTTTAGTAGGAGACAATGTAGTATTTGATAGTAATAAAAAAATTATTTTAAGCATTAAAGAAAGAAAAAATAGTTTAATAAGACCACCAATCGCTAATATCGATCAAGCTATTATAGTAGTAAGTGTAAAAGAACCTAATTTGGATTTATATTTGTTAGATAAATTGTTATGTTTAATTGAATTTAATAATATAAAACCAATTATTTGTTTTACTAAATTAGATTTATTAGATGATAAAACATATATAGATGAGTTAAAAAAATATTATCAAAGTATAGGATATCAAGTTTATTATAATAAAGAAGCAAATATTAAAAGTGTATTTAAAGATAAAATAACAGTAATAGCTGGTCAATCTGGTGCTGGTAAATCTACTTTATTAAATATATTAGATAGTAATTTAAATTTACAAACTAATAATATTTCAAAAGCTTTAGGTAGAGGAAAGCATACTACTCGTCATGTAAGTTTAATTAATATACTTGATGGGTGGTGTGCTGATACACCAGGATTTTCTAGTTTAGACTTAAGAGAAATGAGTTTGTCTGATATAAGAGATAATTTTATAGAATTTAATTTATATCGTGATAAATGTGCTTATAAAGATTGTATGCATGATAAAGAAGATGATTGTGAAATAAAAAGAAGATTAAATAAAGATATATTAGAATCTAGATATAATAATTATATTAAATTAATAAGGAAGGAAAGAGTATGAAAATATCAGCTTCATTTTTAACAATAGATAATATAGATAATGTAAATAAATTAGTTGATTGTGATATTGATTATCTTCATTTAGATATAATGGATGGAATATTTGTTAACAACAAAAATGAAGTGATTAATATTACTAATAAAAAACCTTTAGATGTTCATTTAATGGTAAATGATGTTTATAAATATATTGATGTATATAAAAATTTAAATCCAACCTTTATAACATTTCATTATGAAGCTGTTACTGATGTATTAGAAGTTGTTAATTATATTAAAAAATTTAATATTAAAGTTGGATTATCAATTAAACCATCTACTAAAGTAGAAGAGATAATACCATACTTACCATATTTAGATTTAGTATTAGTTATGAGTGTCGAACCAGGTCAAGGAGGACAATCATTTATTATGAATACAGTTGATAAAATAAAAAAATTAAAAGAATTAAAAGGAAATTATTTGATTGAAGTTGATGGCGGAATTAATGATAATACTATAAATTTAGTTAATGATGCTGATATAATAGTGGTTGGTAGTTATATTACTAGTGGAGATTATGAAGAAAGAATTAGAAATTTGAAGGAGAAAATTTATGGATGATATTTTATTAGAAACAGAAACAAGAATGGAAAGTGCAATTGAATCTTTAGAAAAAAGATTAATTAATATTAGAGCAGGAAGAGCTAATCCTAGTATGTTGGATGGTGTAGTAGTTAATTATTATGGTGTTGAAACACCTTTAAAACAACTAGCAAATATTTCAATTCCTGAAGCAAGACAATTATGTATTAAACCTTTTGATAAAGGTTGTTTAAATGCTATTGAAAAAGGAATATATGAAGCAAATATTGGATTAACTCCTAATAATAATGGTGAAATTATTATTTTAAATATTCCAGCTTTAACTGAAGAAACAAGAAGAGAATATGTGAAACAAGCTAAAAATGTTGCAGAAGAAGCTAAAATTGCTTTAAGAAATATAAGACAAGATGCTAATAATGAAGCTAAAAAATTAGAAGTTCCAGAAGATGATATTAAATATTGTACAGAAGAAATTCAAGAATTAATTAATAAATATAATAAAATAGTTGATGAAAAATTAAGTATTAAAGAAAAAGAATTGTTAAGTGTATAGGGGGATTATATGAAAAAAGAAATTAATTATTCAAAATTAAATGATTTAATTTCATT
>CALVIQ010000097.1 GCA_944331815.1 uncultured Bacilli bacterium | reverse complement strand
CTTTTTAATTTATCTATTATTTTATTTTTATCAACATTATATTTATCTAAAAATTCATTTATTTCTTTTTCACTTCTTATTTTTTTTGATATCAAATTAAGAACTTTATTATAAACATCATAATATTCATTTTCTTTATTTATTTTTTCTAATAATTCAGCATCAATAGTTTTATTATATAATAAGTTATTATTAATAATAACATCATCAAATGTTTTTATTTCTAAACCATTATCTAAAATTATTTTATATTTTTTACCATTTTTTTTAATTTTATTAATCTTCATTTAGTAAAACCTCGTCTAATGTTAATCTAGGTCTTTCAAGTGGATTTTCATTTTTTACACCTATTGCAATAGCAGATACTAATTCATAATCTATATTAACTAATTGTTTAACATAATCTTCTATTTTTTTAATATAGCCAATCCATAAAGTTCCTAACCCAATATTTTCTGCTTCTAATAAAATATTTTCAATAGCTGCTCCAATTGATAAATGATTAAAATATTCATTATCTTTATTATAGACTAAAATTAAATAAGGAACAGTTTTAATAACTTCAGCAGTTTTATTAGGACCATAAATTTCTATCATTTTATCACTTATTTTATTTTTGATATCATTATTAACTATTAAAAATCGCCAAGGTTGATTATTTTTAGCTGATGGTGCTTTAATGCTAGCATTTAAAATATCAAGTATTATTTTTTTATCTATATTATCAGTTTTATAATTTCTAATACTTCTTCTATTTTCTATTTCCTTTAGCACTTATTTCCTCCCTATAAAATTTTAATGAACTTAATACTATTATTGATAGTGGTAAAGCAATAATAACGCCTATAAATCCAAATAAAATGCCACCACCAAAAACAGCTGCTATAACGATAATTGGATGAACTTGATTACTTTTGCCATATACTAATGGATTTAAAATATAAGAATCTATTGTTGAAGATATAAGTGTTGCAATTATTACACTTATACCTAAAGAAACACTTAAAGTGAATCCAGTTATTACACCAATTACTTGCACAAATATACCACCAAAATAAGGTACAAAATTACCCAAAGCAGATAAGATACCTAACAATAAAGCATTCGGATGACCAATTATATAATAAAGTAAAGTATATTCAAAAAAACTTATAAAAACAATTGTTAAAAAACCTTTAATATAATTTTTTATTTCATGATCTAATAAAGAAATATAACGATATAATTTATCTGATTTACTTCTTAAATATTTTTTTATTCCTTCTCTTATTTTATCCATATCAATTAAAAAATATATTCCTGAAGCTAATGCAATAAAAACATTTGATATCACATTTATTGAAGTGTTAATTGTTTTAACTGCTCCATCAGATACATACTTACCAACATTACTAATTATTTCATTAAATGTTTTAATTAAAGTATCACCTAAACTACCCAAATCAATATTAAAATTGGTTGTTATATCCTTAATAAATATAATTAATGAATCAATTAAACTAACAATTTGTGTTGATAATAATGGTATCAACAATATAATTATTGTTACTACTATAGCAATTATAGAAGCTATTATAATTCCTATTCCTAATCCTTTAGGTATTTTTTTATCTTTTAATGTTTCTAAAATTGGATATAAAGCATAAGCAATAACAAATCCAGCAAATAAAGGTAATACTATTTTTAATATTTTATCTAATATACCTAACCATAAAGGACTTGCTTGGTAAATAAAAAAACATATGACTGCTATTAAAGCAATATTAATCAATTTAAAATCTAATTTATTCTTTATCATAATTTCTCACTTTCTAATTAAGTAATTTTTCTTTACTTTCAATTTTGTTTATTCCAACAATATTTTTGTCATTGGACAATAGCTGTAATTCTTTTATTGCAACATTATTTAATTTTTCTAATCTTTCTTCTTGTGATATATCATTTTCAATCATATTACTATTTAAAACTTCTAAATTACTTAATATAACTAAATGCAAAATATCTGTATAATCTCTAATATTTCCTTGTAATTCAGGATGCTGATTTCTCCATTCTTTGGCTGTCATCCCAAATAACGCAACATTTATAACATCTGCTTCATTTGCATAAATAAACTTTTTTGTTTATCTGTTAAATGAGGTACTATATATTGTTTCACACTATCAGTATGAACTAAATAATTAGTTTTAGATAAACTTCTTCGTACAGACCATTCTATTTTTTCATTATAACTTTCATTATATTTTAATCGTTCAAATTCTTTTATTAAATATAACTTAAAGGTTGGATCTAACCAAGAAGCAAATTCTAAAGCAATATCTGGATGTGCAAATGTTCCTCCATCATACTTTCCACGTTTGCTTATAAAACCTTTAGCATTAGTTTCTTTTATCCATCTTGATGGACTCATTGTAAAAGATTGGTTTGCAGAATCATTTTTAAACTCGCGAGATTCCGCTAGTTTAAAATTTTCATTAAATAGTTCTTCCCATAAGCAATAAAACTCAAATGAACTTTTATTGCTCATCCATTTAATTATAACATCCCCTGGATTGTTTGAATTTTTATAACGTGCCAAGTCAGTTAAAGATATATAATCTATTTCATTAATTCTTATCACGCTCACTAAATTATCATTTACTTTTAATTCTGTTTTTATGATTTTATTTTCTATAATTTACACCTTCAATCTATAATTAATCTTCCAATATAATAGTAACTGGTCCATCATTATTAATTTCAACTAACATATCAGCTTGAAAAATACCAGTTTCTAAATGTATATCATATTTTTTTATTTCTTCGTTAAATAATTCATATAACTTTTTAGCAGTGTCTGCTTTCATTGAATTTATATAGCTAGGTCTATTACCTTTTTTACAATCTGCATATAAAGTAAATTGTGAAACGGATAATATTTCTCCATTAACATCTAATATTGATTTATTCATAATATGATTTTCATCATCAAAAATCCTTAAATTAACTAATTTTTTAGTTAATTTCTTTATTTCTTCTTGTGTATCAGTATGAGTAAATCCTACTAAAACAACTAATCCTTTATCTATTTTGCCAACTATTTTATTATCAATTAATACTTTAGAATTTTTACTTCTTTGAACTACTAATTTCATTTTATTAACCTTTCTACTGATAAAACATTAGGTATCATATTTAAGTCATTCATATATTTTACTAATCTTTCTTTATTTTCAACTAAAACAGTAATTTGATAAATATAATCATTACCACTTGATAAAGACTTAATACTTTGAATAATTATATCAGTATTTGATGTTTTAGCTACTATATTCATTAATATATTATTATCCAAAGATTTAATTAATAAACTAGTTGGATATTTTTTATTAGTATCATTCCATTTAACATCAATTAATCGTTCATTTAAATCACTTACATTTGGACATACCATACGATGAACTGTTATACCATTTCCCTTAGTAATATATCCTACTATTCTATCTCCTTTAATTGGTTTACAACAAGAAGCAATATTTACTTTAATATCATCAATTCCTTCTACCATAATATCATTTTTCAAAGTTGGTAATATTACTTCTTTATCTTTAGTTTTATTTAAAATAATTTCTTCTTTAGTTATATTCTCATCAGTTATAATATTAACAACTTGTGTAGCAGTATATTTATTACTTCCAATATTTATATATAATTCATTAATATCTGCACATTTTAACTCTTCTAATACCTTATCAATATTATCCATAAATATTGCATTAGACATTTTTCTTTTTCTTAATTCTTTATTTAATAAATCTTCACCTTTATTATAATTATCTTCTTTAGAAGTTTTATTAAAGAATGCCTTTATTTTATTTTTTGCTTGTGATGTTTTTACTATATTCAACCATTCTTGACTAGGTGTTGAACTTTTGTTAGTATTTATTTTTACAATATCATTATCTTTTAATTTATAATCAAGTGGTACTATATTATTATTTACAATAGCACCAACTGTTGTATCTCCCACTTTAGAATGAACTCGATAAGCAAAATCAATTGGTGTTGAACCGTTTGGTAATTCTATAACATCTCCCATAGGTGTAAATACATATATTGTATCTTTTAAAACATCCTCTTTTACTGAATCAACAAAATGTTCTTCACTTTCCTCATTTTTAAGTTCCATAATAACTCTAAAAAATTGTAATTTTTGTTCCATCTCACTTTGCATATTAGATTTACCTTCTTTGTATGACCAGTGTGAAGCAATACCACATTCAGCTACTTTATCCATTTCATAGGTTCTTATTTGGATTTCAAATAACTGTCCATCAATACCAAATACGGTTGTATGAAGTGATTGATACATATTTGTTTTAGGCATTGCTACATAATCTTTAAATCTTTTAGGAATTGGTCTAAATTTAGAATGAATAAGACCTAAAACTTGATAACATTCTGCTTCTGTATCAACAAATACTCTCAAAGCTAATAAATCATAAATTTCATTAAATGACTTACCTTTATCTAACTTTTTATAAATACTATAGATACTTTTACTTCTACCTTTTATTTCATGTTTGATGTTGTGTTCATTTAACAATTTAGAAACACTATCCATCATTTCAACAATATAATTATCTCGCTCTACTTTAGTTTTATTTAATTTTTCTACTATTTGATAATAAGCATCTGGCTTTAAATATCTTAAAGATAAATCCTCTAATTCTGATTTTATTGTATTAATACCTAATCTATGGGCTATAGGAGTAAATATATCTAATGTTTCTTTAGCGTTAGCTTTTTGTCTTTTTTCTGATAATGCCCATAATGTACGCATATTATGAAGACGATCTGCTAATTTTAAAATAATTACTCTAACATCTTCTGTCATACCAACTAATATTTTTCTTTGATTAGCAATTAATGCTTCTGTATCGCCACTAAAATTTAATTTATTTATTTTAGTAATACTTTCAACTAATTTAGCAACTTCTTCTCCAAATAAATTTTCTATTTCTTCTTTTGTTACATCACAATCTTCGATAGTATCATGAAGTAGTGCTGCTTCAATAGTTTTACTATCGGCATGAATTTCACTTAATATAAAGGCAACATTTAAAGGATGAATAATATAATCTTCACCACTATTACGTTTTTGACCAAAATGTTTAATACTAGCAAATTCATAAGCTTTTTTTATTTCATTTATTTCATCTTCATTTTTAATATACGTTTTTATTTTATCTTCTAATTGTTCATATTTACTTATTTTTGTTACTTTCATATTATCACTCTTCTTTAAAATATATTTCTCTATTTCTTAAGTTTAATTTTTGTTTTAAATAATCATCAATTAATAAATCATCAACATTTAAAACATCACTTACCATTTCATATAATGATAAATCTTTAGCTTTTTTCCATTTTACTTCTTTTAAATAATTCCAAATATCTTCTATTTTAATATATTTGTAACCACTTCTATTCATTTCGTTTTTTTTAGTTATCAACGCTGGCTTTAATCTATTATATAATTCTTCTAAACTATTAAATTCTACTTCCATTTTTATTCCCATTCCTTTTTTAACAATTATTTTAAATTAAACTATAAAAGGTCATTTTCTAATCTTTTTTTAATATCTTCAATGCTAGGTAGTGTATTTTCTAGAAATTCTGGTATTTCTGACAAAATTTTATATTCACTTACACCAATTGGTTTATTAATATCTTTTAACGCTAATTCAGCAGTCACTTTCTTTTTATCTTTACATAATAAAATACCAAAAGTAGGATTATCTTTTTCATCCTTAATATATTTATCTACAGCACTTAAATAAAAATTAAGCTTTCCTGCATATTCTGGCTTAAACTCAGTTGTTTTTAATTCTATAACAACATAACTTCTAACCTTTAAATTATAAAACAATAAATCAATATAATAATCTTCATCTTCTATTTCTAAATGATACTGTTTACCCACAAAAGCAAAACCATTACCTAATTCTAATAATAATTTAGTAATATTAGATGTCAATTGTTGTTCAATATCCAATTCTTTTAAACTATTGTTAGTTATGAAATCAAAAATATAAGGATCTTTTAGTAAATATTTAACTTGCTCATTATTTGGACTAGGTAATGCATCATCAAAATTTGTAATTTTATTTTCTAATAAAGCTTGTCTTTCATATAATTTACTTGATATTTGATGGATTAAAACCGATGTTGTCCAACCATTAGTAACACATTCTTTAGCGTACCATTTTCTGATGTTGTTATCTTTTATTCTATCTAACAATATTTGATTATGGTTCCAAGATAATTTTGCAAGGAATCCTTGCAAAAATTCATCATTATCAAATTCAGTTGCAAATTTTTTCATATACCTTAAATTTCTAGCTGACATTCCCTTAATATTTGGAAATTCTATTTTTAAATCTTTTGCTAAAGTATCAATAAATGATGATCCCCATTTATTATTCTCTATTAATTTTAGACCAATTTTATAATACATTAATATCAAATCTTTATTAGCATTCTCAATTATTTTATTTCTTGTAGTTATTAAAGTATTTTTAATGTCATTTAGTACTTCAAAATATTGACTATTATTTTCTAGCATTATTACACTTCCTTAATAAATTAATCAGTTTTATTTTGAAAAACTTATACATATATTATATAAGAAAAATTAATATTTTTAAAGGTGATTTATGAAAAAAAATAAATTTATTGTATCAACTATTATTTTAATTATCGGTGGATTTATAACAAAAATATTAAGTATGGTTATTAAAATAGTTATGACTAGATTAGTAGGTACTGAAGGAATTGGTTTATACATGTTAGTTAATCCTACTTTTATGTTATTTATAGCAATATGTACTTTAGGATTACCAACTGCTATATCAAAATTAGTGTCCGAAGATAAACGAAACAATAAAAAATTAGTTTTTTCTAGTTTGTTTTTAATTATCATTATTAATATTTTTGTTATGTTATTTATATTTTTGTTTGCTAAATTTATTTCGAATAATTTATTACATGAAAATAGAACATATTATTCCATCATAGCTATTGCTTTAGTATTACCATTCATCTCAATATCAGGAATATTAAGAGGGTATTTTTTTGGTAAACAAAGAATGTTTCCACATGTTTTATCTAATGTTTTAGAAGATGTAACAAGATTAATTAGTATTATTTTATTTACGCCTTTCTTTTTACTTAAAGGTTTAGAATTTGCAGTTGCATTTTTAATTTTATCAAATATTATAAGTGAATTAACTTCAATATTTATATTATTTTTCTTTTTACCTAAAAATTTTAAATTATATAAAAAAGATATTACCCCTTCATTAAGTAATATCAAAGACATATTGGAAATAAGTTTACCAACAACTGGATCTAGATTAATAGGTACAATTGGTATGTTTTTTGAACCAATTATTTTAACTTATTTTTTAATAAAAACTGGTTTTTCAAATCAATACATTTTAAACGAATATGGTATTTTAAATGGTTATGTTATGCCATTAATACTATTACCTTCATTTTTTACGGGAGCAATATCTCAGGCATTACTTCCAATTGTAAGTAATGGATACTCTAATAAACATTATAAATATACTAGAAATAAAATTAAACAAGCTATATTTATTTCATTATTAATAGGTATTCCAGCTACAATTATATTTGTCTTAATACCTGAAATACCTTTAAAATTAATATTTAATACAAACGAAGGTATTACTTATATCAAAGTATTAGCCCCTATTTGTTTATTACATTATATTCAATCACCACTAACAACATCATTACAAGCAATGGGTAAAAGCAATAGTGCTATGTTTGGAACATTAGTAGGTATGATATTAAGAACTATAGTTTTAATAATTTGTTGTTTATTCAAATTAGGTATTTATAGTTTAATAATAGCAAGTTGTATTAATATTTTATATGTTACTATTCATCATATAATAAAAGTTAAACAATTAATATAAAATTTTATTTATAAATATTATCCTATTCTAAAAGCTGGTGCTACCCCATGAGAATCACGAGCAGTTATTATATCAGATGACCCATTACTACTAACAAATACAAATCCATAATCAGATATTGGAGTACGTAACCACCATTTACTTGCATTTGATTGATAAGTTTTTATTGCATCAGAATAATTGCTTGTAGATACATTTCTATTTCTATAATAATCTAATTGTCTTGTTTTATTTGCAGCTGTATCATTATCAATCCCCCACACTTCCATTGAAGATAATAAATAAAGATTATCTGTTGATGTAAAATTGGAAGAATTATTACTTCCATAACCTGATACAACATATGTATTTATTATTACATTCTTAAGATCACTTGGTAATGAATTATATATATCATTATTAATAAAACTATACATTTGACTTGATGGCCATCCTCCTGAATTAGTACCAGTAATACCAGCTGTATTCATTTCTTTATTTGTTATTATGTCCACAAATTCAACTACAAATCCACATGCTGTTTGTGAAAAACCTGATGCTGAACACTCTGCTGGCGTTGAATTATTTGCTATTCGTAATGTAAATGTACCATAACCAGATAATGTTACCTCTTTTGTATCACCTACATTATATACACTAGCATTACCATTTTTTATATTATTAGCTATAGTTGCCCATGAATCATTTTCAAATGAATATGCCGCATTAACTAATATTTGCTTTGTTCCAGTTGCACTCAAACCATTGCCACCTATTGCAGTACAACTTATTGTTTGTGTACCAACATTTAAGCTATTCGTATTAACTGGACTGCAACTTATACTTCCACCGCTTATACTATAACTGTAATTAAAATAATTACTTACAACATTACTATCACCTTCAGTTATTTCTAGTGTTCCACTTTTTGGAGTAACTGTTGGTTTGTTTTTATCAACTTTTATTGTATAATTTCTACTTGATGAATTACCAGCCAAATCCGTAGTTGTTATTGTTACTGTCGTTCCTGTTGTATTAGACATTATACTTGATATATTACTTGTTGTATTACTATGTCCAGATAGACTATCTGTTCCATTTACTTTATTAATTGTCACATTAGTTGTATACCAATTATTGCTTCCTAATGTTCCGGATAATGTTACTGTTCCTGCAACAGGAGCTGTTTTATCTAATTTATATGTATCACTACACACTTTACTTGTTTTATCATTATTATCTGTAACTTCTATACAAATTCGATTACTACCTTCTACCGATATATAAAAATCATTTGTATTTCCTGTAAAATTCGCAGTCGGAGTACATTCACTACTAATATTTGTTGAACAACTTTTAGCCATTTTTATTCCACTTCCACTATTATCATTTATTGTTGCTCTTACATAAAAGTTTTTATTAGCCCAACCATTTGAATTAATAGCGTTATCATCAACTAAACTAAACGCAATCGTTGGAGCGTTTGCATCAACAATTATTCTTCTTACAACTTCTCTTATATTTCCAGCTTTATCACTTACTCTATATACTACTTGTTTTACTCCTGTTACTGATGTATCTATAGATGATGGTGATATTGTTAAATTTCCAGATATTTGTGATAATGTATCATCATAAATTACTCCATCACTCAAATTTACATTTTCATTTTTATCAACTATAATATCACCTACACCACTTATTGTTGGAGGGGTTTTGTCTATATTAATATTTTTACATAGAACATCACTACTTCCTAAACTATTTGTAGTTACTGCACATACATATGAAATTCCTTCTGTTGTTATAAATTTTGTATAATTATTTTCTTCAATTAATTCGTTTGGCTCACATTCACTGTTAGATATACAGTATTTAACATCTCCATTTCCTATTAATGTAACTGCAACATTTTCTTTAGCCCAACCATTATTATTTATTAAAGATTCATCATATGCTATATTTATTTCAGGTGGATTATCTTTTTTTATACATTCCATATCGTATTCAAATATATATTGTCTAATATTAACATCCCAATAATACCAAACACATCCTTGTAATTCTTTATTAGTAATTGGATTAATTATTGTAGTATTTAAATATCCTTCCTGTTGAATTTTATTTAAAGATAATTCTGTTTTATTCATAGGAAATCCTATATCATTTTCTACGCTATAACTATACGCAGCTTCCTCTATATTATCAATAATTCTTTCTAATGCTTGTTCTTTGCTATCTTTTATTAATTTGTCTACTATTGGAAATGTTATAAGTGCTATTACACCTAATACTATAATAACGCCTAACAATTCAACTAGTGTGAATCCAGTAAAAAATATATCTTTTTTCATAATAACCTCTTTTCTATAAAAAATTAATAAACTAATATTTTATTATTTCTACTATTAATTAAATTATACAATTATTTTTTATTAAATGCAACATAATAAAAAAATAACATCTATAAAATTATTCTATAAATGTTATTTTTAGCATTTTAATCAATTCTATAAATGTTATTTTTAGCATTTTAATCAATTCTATTAAATAGTAATTCAATATTATTTATTTTCATATCACCATTTAATTTATATTCTTCCCATTTAAATGGCTCTAATGATAACATATTTTTTATTTTATCAGCACTACTTGGAATAAATGGATTTAATAAATTTGATAAATTAGCCATAATATAAACACATGTATAAGTAGTTTCATTAAATGCATTAATATCTTCTTTTACTTGAATCCAAGGTTGTCTTTCATCATAATATTTGTTGCCTAAAGTTGCATACTCAATTATTTTATTTAAAGCTTCTTTTAATTCACCATCAGTAATTAATTTACCTACTTCATCATATATAGCTTTAGTTCTAGCCATTATATCAACATCAATTTCTGCCCTTTTAATAACGCCATCAAATTTTTTATTAATAAATGATAAATTACGATTTATAAAATTACCAATTACTCCTACTAAAAATTTATTGTGAGCTAAAACAAGATCATCACTTGAAAAATTAACATCTTTTTTTTCAGGTCCATTAAATATCATATAAAATCTTACTGTATCTTTATTATAATTACTTGCTAGTTCATCCATAGTAACTAAATTACCTTTAGATTTACTCATTTTTTCATCATTCATATTAACATATTCACAAGAAATAATTTTTTTAGGTAATTGATATTTGGGATTAATAGCTGATAATAAAGCAGGATAAATAATAGTATGGAATGTAATATTATCTTTACCATGAGCAAAATAAGTTATTAAATTTTCATGATCTGTTACAAATGATTCAAAATCAATATTTCTATCTTTACATACTTTCATAGTGGCTGTTAAATAACCTAATACTGCTTCTATCCAAACATATATTTTTTTATCTTCATAACCATCAACTGGTACATCTACTCCCCATGTTAATTGTCTAGTAGTAGCTCTATCAATTAAACCTAAATTTAAATATTTTTTAGTTTCATTATAAGCATTTTTACGCCAATCATCTTTATGAGATTCAACATATTTATCTAATATATCTTGGAAAGCAGACAATTTAAAATATAAATGTTTATTATTTTTAACTACTGTACTAGTACCACATATTTTACATTTTTTATCTTTTAATTCTTTAGGATTAATAGGACTTAAACAATCATCACATTGTTCCCCCATTGCATTTCCTCCACAATGAGGACATGTTCCAATTATTTCTCTATCGGATAAATATTCATTACATTTAGGACAAAAATCTTGTTCTTCCTCTTTTTCATAAATATATCCATTATCTAATATTATTTTATAAAATTCTTGAACTTGTTTTTTATGTTCATTAGTCATAGTAGCTGTATAAAAATCATAAGAAAAATCTAATAATTTAAATGAATTAGTAAATTCATTATGATATTTATTAGCAATATCAATGGGATTAATTCCTTCTTTCTTAGCTCTTACTGTAATAGGTGTACCATGACAATCAGTACCTGATACATAAATTACTCTATTACCACACCCTCTATGATAACGTGCTATAACATCACCTGGTAATAAGGCTGCTAGATGGCCAATATGTAATGAATTATTAGCATATGGCCAAGCTCCTCCTATTAATATATCTTTCATATTTTAATCTCCTTTATTTAATAACAATATTAACTAGTTTTTTAGGTACTGTAATTACCTTAATTATTTCTTTATCATCAATATATTTTTTTACATTATCTAAATTTTTAGCTAATTCTTCCATTGTTTCTTTAGAAGTTTCCATACTAACAACTATTTTACCTCTCACTTTACCATTTACTTGAACAACCATTTCAAATTCTTCTTCTTTAGTCTTTTCTTCATCATAAGTTGGCCAAGTTTCATAAGCGATAGTCGTATCATGACCTAACATTTGCCAAATTTCTTCAGTCATAAATGGCGCAATAGGATTTAATAACTTAACAAAATTTATGGCATATTCTAATGGGAAAACATCTTCTTTATAAACTGCATTAATAAATATCATCATTTGTGATATAGCAGTATTAAAATTTAATGTTTCATAATCTTGAGTAACTTTTTTTACAGTTTGATGATATATTTTTTCTAGATTTTTATTAGTAACATCTTGAACTTTTTCTTCGTATAATCTATAAACTCTATCTAAAAATCTGCGAGCTCCTTCTACACCTTTTTTACTCCATGGTTTATCAGCTTCTAAAGGTCCCATAAACATTTCATATAGTCTTAATGTATCAGCTCCATACTCATTTACGACATCATTTGGATTAATTGCATATTCAGGGTATCTTTTCCCCATTTTTATACCATTTTCTCCTAAAATCATACCTTGATGAACTAATTTTTGAAATGGTTCTTTAACACTTACAATTCCCTTGTCGTATAAATAATTATTCCACATTCTTGAATATAATAAATGTCCTACTGCATGCTCTGGACCACCAATATATAAATCAACAGGCATCCAATGTTCAATTAATTTTTTATCAGCTAATTCTTTATCATTATGTGGATCAATATATCTTAAAAAATACCAACTAGATCCAGCAGATCCAGGCATAGTAGATGTTTCTCTTTTACCTTTTATGCCATCAACTTCAACATTTACCCAATCAGTTGCTTTATCTAATGGTGACGCTCCTGTTTTAGATGGACTATAATCTTCTAATTCTGGTAAAACTAAAGGTAAATTTTCATCCAATACATCTTTACCATTTTCTAAATGAATAATTGGAATTGGTTCACCCCAATAACGTTGACGTGCAAAAATCCATTCTCTTAAACGATAGTTAACATGTTTACTTCCTAATTTATTTTCTTCTAACCAATTGATCATTTTATTAATAGCATCTTCTTTATTTAAACCATTTAAAAATTCAGAATTAATATGTAATCCATCACCAGTATAAGCTTCACGAGATATATCTCCACCTTCTATTACTGGAATAATATCTATATTAAATTTTTTAGCAAATTCATAATCTCTTTCATCATGAGCAGGAACTGCCATAATAGCTCCCGTTCCATAACTAGCTAAAACATAATCAGAAATCCAAATAGGTATTTTTTTACCATTAACCGGATTAATAGCATAAGCTCCTGTAAATACACCAGTTTTTTCTTTATTTAACTCAGTTCTTTCTAAATCAGATTTAGAAGCACATATTTTTTTATACTTTTCTACTTCTTCTTTATTAGTAGCTATCTTATCAACTAACTCATGTTCTGGAGCTAATACACAATAAGTAGCTCCAAATAAAGTATCACATCTAGTAGTAAATACAGTAAATTCATAATCATCAACTTTAAATTTAACGTGAGCTCCTATTGATTTACCAATCCAATTTCTTTGCATTTCTTTAGTTGAATCCGGCCAATCTATTTCATTTAATCCATCTAACAATTTTTCAGCATATTTAGGAATATCGATAACCCATTGTTTCATATTTTTTCTAATTACTGGGTATCCTCCTCTTTCACTTTTACCATCAATAACTTCATCATTAGCCAAAACAGTCCCTAATTCTGGGCACCAATTAACTGGCATATCAATTTGTTTAGCTAAACCATCTTCATATAATCTACTAAATATCCATTGTGTCCATTTGTAAAATTCAGGATCACTAGTAGAAACACATCTGTCCCAATCAAAAGAAAAACCTATTTTCTTTAATTGTTCAGTAAATGTTTCAATATTTTTATTAGTAAATATTGCTGGATGATTACCAGTTTGAATTGCATATTGTTCAGCAGGTAAACCAAAAGAATCAAATCCCATAGGATGCAATACATTATACCCTTGCATTCTTTTCATACGACATACTATATCAGTTGCAGTATAACCTTCTGGATGACCTGCATGTAACCCAACTCCTGATGGATAAGGAAACATATCTAAAGCATAAAATTTAGGCTTACTAAAATCCCATACATCCGTTTTAAAAGTATTATTATCTTCCCAATATTTACGCCATTTTCTTTCAATATAATCAGTATTCATTATTTACACTCCTTTTTTAAATAATTCCCTAATAAACTATAAAATATAAAAATTAGAGGTATCAAAACAACTAATCCAACCAATAATTGTAATATTAAATTTTCAACTAAAAATGTACTAGTAAAAGCAATACTAATAATTAATGAATTAGTTAATCCTAAAATATTAGTAAACTTTTTCATATTTATTTTATTAACATTTATTTTATATTTATTAACAAAATACATAACTTGATTACTTTTTTTAAACTTATCATATCTTTTAGTTTGCAATATTACCGTAAATAAATAAAACAAATAAACAATTACAAATGATATTATAAAACCTAATAACATAAAAATACCTCCAAACTATTTATTATTATATTATAAAATGTAATTAAATACAAGAAGTTATAAGATATTATTTTATACTTAATATATAAAATTAACACCAGCATTCGATATTTAATCGAATACTGGTGTCTTATTTTTTTTCTTCTTATCACCATATGAGTTTATTATACCTTCTTGCCCATCTTTGGCCACACGACTTCGCGTGCAACTGATAAATCCCTTCGGGATTTTACGCAGTCAGTTTTCTTTACTAATTCACTCCTATTATATCTTCTGGGTTTACATACTCTGGTGCTTCTAATTTAGTTAGGATATTAGATTCATAGATATGAATAACTGGGCGAGCCCCAAAGTAGACAGAGTCGTCCACAGTGCCGCCGCCGATGTAGCCGTGGCCATCGACACCCCACGCGCCATCAGGACGAGACACAACACTATAATTCATTGGTGTGCTTGTCCAATATCCCAATCCTGCTCTACTATCTCCTGTTGTTTCTAAATTTATCGTCGCCCATTCTGGTAGTAAATATTTTTTTCCTCCTGCTGCTGTTATTACTTCTCGACATTCACTTCCACTACTACAATTCATTACATCTTCATTTGCTTCTATAAATCCATAAAAATCTGTTAAATATTTACTTTCCCAATTTGCTGTTTCTCCACTTGATTCTAGTTCTTTATAATATTCTGTTAATTTTAACATTGTTGTTGCTTCTGGTAAATATTTCTTTGTTACTTTGTTCCAACTACTTGTTCTTTCATTTAATACTTTATTTGCTGTTACTGGGCCAAAGTCATATAAATTTTGATTTTTTACTTCATCCGAATCACTAGACCAGTTACCCCCAGCACTATTATAATCTTCCATATTTATCCATGCTACTGGGCCTCCTGGTAAATTCCTATCTAGTATTCCTACTATTTCATCTCCATTTACTTCTAATACATAGATATTTTGTGTCTCACTATCACTTACTTGAACTTTTAGTAAATCCCCTACAGAATATGCTACTTCTGGCTTATCTAAATCTCCTTCTACCATAGCATTATCTTGTAAACTATAGATATGTCCATTACTTTTTACTTTTAACCATGTTAATTTATCACTATACTCTATTTCTAATATTTCTGCATTACCTAAATTTACCATTTGCTTAACATCTTCAGATGTTAACCCACTTTTACAAATTATTTCATATTCACTATTCATTTGGGATTTTACCTCTTCTGTTGCACAATAATTATTGATTCCACTTAATATCATGTTTGATTCTGATAATCCTGCACTCTTTCTTGCATCTTCTATTACATCTAATATGATTGGTGTTGCGATTAATGCTACTATTGCTAATATAATTATCACTGCTAGTAATTCGATTAATGTAAACCCAGTCTTATTAATTCGTTTCATTAACTATTTCCTACCTTCTATAAAAAGTATACATTATTTTTTTTCAAAATTCAATAAATGTACTAAATATTTACAAAAAATAATCAGAAACTAACCTGATTATTCTGAAGGAGTAGATATATCATCATCTGGTATACCATCACCATTTAAATCTAATTTAACAACAATCGTTCTATTCTTTGTTACAGTATTATTATCACTATCAGTAACAGTATATGTTATTACATTAGTGCCTTCTAAAAATACACTAGTATCTGTAAAAGGTAACCCGTTAAATGTTATTTTTGGTGTTAAAGGACCGTCTTCTTTATCAGTAACAGTTACATCACTTAATAAATCAATTATTTGACCTTTAATCATAATAATTGGTGTTTCATCAAATGAAATAACTGGCACTTCACCTGTTATAGTAGGTGTTTCTGGTTTTGGATCTGGTTTTGGTTCAACATAAACTGGATCATTAACATCAGTTGCTTCTTTATCATAACTACTTTCTAACATTTCACCTGCATATACCTTATCAATTAATCCTTGAGCTTCAGTCACTGTTTCTTCAATTGGATTCATTACATATAATTTTTGAGTAGGATATGAATAAGTATATTCACTTCCATCAGTACCATCTAAACTATAACTTGTAATATTCCAACTAGCCATATCGTTTAATTGCATTTTAATTAATTTTTGAATATCATTATCACTCATATTAGTTTGAAAAGTACCATTTAATGAACTTAAAATTTTACTATATCCTGTTATAATTGCAGGACTAGTTGCTTTTCTTATAATTCCATCAATAACTGCTTGTTGGTTAATGCCACGAGCTCTATCACCACCTGGTAATGCTTTTCTTTCACGAGAAAATGATAAAGCTTGTTTTCCATTCA
>CALVIQ010000096.1 GCA_944331815.1 uncultured Bacilli bacterium | reverse complement strand
TTAATTTTTTATCTTGATATTTAGTTAAATCTCTTACTTCAGGAATGATACTTACAACTTCTTCTTCTTTACTTGTATTTCTATATTCTTCTTTTAATAAATCGTTTATTTCTTCATAAGGTATAGTAATTTTTATTTCTCCATCTGCCCATGAAGCAATTTGATAAGGTGGGAATAATATTTCTAAACCTTCATCTTTAAAATTAAAATGTCTATAATTATCTATTGTTGGATCAGTTCCTCTTTTAACCCATAATTCATCAAATGTTTTATCTTCTAATTTTAAAACATAATAATAAGCGATACTAGATAATTTTTTAAATGTTTCGTCATCTTTAAAGAAATATTTTAAATCAACAAATTCTTTTGTTTTGTTGTCATAATATAAGCTTGTATCATCTCTAGTATAATGTGCTCCTCCAGTATAGGCAAATGTTAACATATAAACATGAGTAATATCTTTATAATCATTTACATTAACACTCAAATTAAAATCATACTTAGGTTGTTCAATATTCTCTACAGCTTTAACATTATTAAGAAAATTATCCTTTTGTTCTTTTACATATTCATCAATTTTTTTCTTTATTTCTTTATTTTCTACATCAGGATAATCAATTTTTAAATCATAATTATCTGTACTTTCCAATATATGTAATTCTTCCTTTTTATTTAATCCCTTTATTACAAATATACCACTTATTAAAATAATTAAACTCAAACTTAAAACTAATATTTTTCCTCTTCTATTTAAATGTCTTTTCATACAATACCTCCAAACTACTTAATAATATGTCTTTTTAAATAATACTATTTCCTAGTATATCAAAAAAAAGAATATATTCAATATTCTTTTCAAATTTATATATATTTTTACATTAAATTTGACAACTGTTACAAAATATATAACAATTATTCTTCAAAATAATCTAATGGTGGATGACCGTTTATCATAAGCACATTTTGTATAACATTTTCATCAATTTTAAAAATTTTACATATGTTTTTTTTATTTCTTCATCTTTTAATAATTGATTATAAAAATCATTTCTATATTGTTCGATTATTTTTGATTCTATTTCTAGCAAATCATCAATTGTATTTGTATTCATTATTATTTCGTTCATTTATCATCTACCACCTTTTAATAATATATTAATATATGTATTTATACCAAAAATATTATATATAGTAGTTTTATATTATTCAAATTTTACAGTATCCTAAAACGATAATTTCTATGTAAGAGAAGTAGTAGATGTTTTATATTATTCAAATTTTACAGTATCCTAAAACTTACCTAATGGTGAAGGAGATAAAGTTATGGTTTTATATTATTCAAATTTTACAGTATCCTAAAACATATTCTCCATCACAATCCATTAAAGTATCAGTTTTATATTATTCAAATTTTACAGTATCCTAAAACACGAAAATAAAGTTGATTTGGCTAAAGCCAGTTTTATATTATTCAAATTTTACAGTATCCTAAAACGCAAATTTTAGCCCATAGTCATAACCAGTTGTTTTATATTATTCAAATTTTACAGTATCCTAAAACACGCTTTCATCAACTAAAGTAACGTTTTCTGTTTTATATTATTCAAATTTTACAGTATCCTAAAACCTATAAATTGATTATACCATTATAATTACAAATTGGCAATATAAGATTTAATAATATTGTTTGTTTTATTAGAATAATAAATAGTTTGATTTAATTTATACATTTTTTTTAATAAAAATGCAATTATCAATAATTCATCATTAGTAATTTTAATTTTAGACAAAGAAAAACAATTTATAAAATAATATTTTAACCAATATAAAGTAGATTCTTTGTTAAATTGAATTGGCCAATTTTTTTCCAAATATTCTAAAATAATTTGAAAATCTAGATTTTTATAAAAATTATCAGTTATTAAAATATTATTGTTATTTATATTAATTTTTTTAGAAATGTCAAAAAATATAATATTTTCAAAATTACAAGGAATATAAAAATTATCCGAATTTAAAAATATAATTACTGTTTTATTTAAATTATTACTAATGATATATTTCAACATATAATTTATTTTTTCTATATAATTATTTATATTTGGAATTATTTCTAAACAATTTGAAAAAATTTTCAATGTATTGTCAATAGAATTAACATTTAAATCAATATTGCAATTTTTTAAATACTTTAAGAAATATTTTTTCACATATTCATTTAAATCATCGATATCAGTAATATTATCTAGTAAATAAGAATTTAAATAATCAAATAATAATGAATTCTTTTTATATTTTATGCTTTCCAAAATAGTTTGGACATCCATAAAATTATATAATATATAATCTTTATTGTTAATGTTTTTATCTCCTATTTTTACATTTAAATCTTTATTTTTTTCATTTATGCATTCATCAAAATATTTATACAAATTTAATATGTCTGTATATTTTTCATAAATTAAATTGTTATACAAATCAATTAATATACTTTCATTATTTATTATTAATTCTTTAATTAGTATCACTCCTAAACACCACTAATTCATTATTACCAACTATTGTTTCATATTTATTTTTTTCTCCTCTTAAATATATTAATTCAGAAAATTGTTTTTCAGTTATCTTGAATAGGATAATATTCCCTATATCCGGAATTATAGTAGCTAATTTATTATAAATTTGATTAAAATTACTATCATTTTGAATTATTTTTACATAAACAGAATATTGAAGCATATAAAAACCTATTTTTTTAATATCATTATGAAATTTATTATAAATTTTTTGCTCTATTTTTTCATCAGTAGGAAGATCATAAATTAAAATTATTCTCATTTGTCTGTATAAATTCATTTTAATTCTGGAAATTTTAATTTAGTTAAATCTCCCACTAATAAATAAGTAAAAACAGATTGCAAATAAATAGTTATACTATTATGTATTTTATATTCCTTTCCATCTCTTTTTATTATTTCATTTAAAATATTTACCAATTTTTCTTTAAAACTAGATGAAAAACATTCACAATCCAATAATAATTTATATACATAATAATCAATTATAGGTCTATATACCTCTATTAAGTCATCAGATAAATTAAATTGATTATATTCACTTCGATGATTTATACCTATAGCAGTAATATACCCCAAACTAACTATTTCTTGACTTATTTTAGCTCTTACAATTTGATAACTATAGTTTAAAGAATAATTAATCATATCTTCATTAAACCTTTTAAAATTATTACCAAATAATTCTTTAAAATAAACTCTACTAGTTAAACCTTCTCTATTTGTAACATCATTTAATTTCACATCGTTAAAAAAATTTGTCAACATTTCAATTTTATCTTTTTTATCATGATTTATTAAAGTATAGATTTGGTTCTTAATTTTTTGTTTTACAATTATCGTCCACAAATTAACTTTATATTCATTTTTCCAATTTATTTGATTTTTAATATTTTTAGAAGATCTAGAGTGATTGTATAACGTTTCTATACATCCAACTGGCATATGTGAATTATTTGCAATTATAACATTTATTCCTTTTTCACATAATAAAGATAGTAGTTTTAATGTTATATTACATCTTAAATCATCAATTATAATTGTATTTATCTCATCCAAATTTATCCAATACTTATCTTCACAATGTACAACGATATTATTTAAATCTAAATATAATCTTGCCGGTTTATCTATTAATATAGTTCTAAAAGACATATAAATAAAAAAGACCACGAATAATATCATGGTCTCGGGTTCCTCATAAAGAGTAATAATAGGAAACCCTGTAAAATTTGAGTAATATAAAACTTTTAAATAAGATATAGGTTTTCTTATTTGGATACTGTAAAATTCAAGTAATATAAAACTCACTTATAATTCTACAGTAATTATTATTTTTTGTCAATCCCTTATTCTTCTTTTTTTATTACCTAAAACATCTACATCATAAATTATTATATTTTGATCGCTTGGTACAAAATGAATTTTATTTTTTAAATCAAGTCTATTAGAATATTTATCGTAACCACTATAATAATCAGATATAATTGTTCCATCTTTTTTAATTACATCAACACAATCACCACAATATATATTATCTATAAATTTTAGTTTTTTATCCCCCATTGTTTTTTGGTAAATCATTTTATAATATTCATTATTTTCATCAATTTTCCCATTTTTAACACATATTTTATTAATTGGTAAGAAAACATATTTTTTCTTTTCTTCATCATAAAATATTTGAGTACATACTTGTGTTAAACTATTATAACCTATATATGTTTTATCTTTTTTATTAATGTTTTTCTTATTAATCAAATAAGGATCTGTAATTGGTGTATAATATCTTAAAGTTTTAACTAATGCCGAATTTTTATCACTTTGTCTTATACCATAATGAACACCTGCAATGCCATCTTTTTTGTATTCACCTATTTCAATCAAATAATTTATAAAAGGATTCCCTTTAATTTCTTTATATTGATAATAAATTTCTTTTAATTTTTTAAATAATTTATAATCTTTTTCTTGACATAATAAAACCATTTTTTTATCATTTTCGTCAAATAAAGTTTCAAATTTAGCAATTCCATTACTATTTTTACCATCGAATAATAAATCACTATAAATATCAACTTGTTCTATTTTATAAAAATTATCTTCTTTTTTAATAAGTTTATATAAGTTTGCATTTGCATATGCACCTTGAGAAGTTTTATCAACTTGTAATGATTTTCTAATATTATCGTCATCAATTGTTCTAATTTCATCAATATTTTTAGATATATCAATATTATCAATTATATCATTTATATTATTTATTTTATTATAACCATTATTTATCCAAAATTTTCTATCATTTTGAGATTCTAATATTATTTTCCCATATTCAGTATTAATTATAGATGTTAAAATTGAAGCATCTACAGCATGATGAAATAGTGTATCCCTATTTTTTTCTAAATTATATTTTTTTCTTATTTCACTAGTGATTTTACCAGATGTTGTAAATGTTTTTATTATATTATCATTACTATTATAATTATTTAGTAAATTAATTTGATTTATTAATTCTGTTGTTGCATAAGCTGTATCTCTTAAATTTCGATTAAAAAATCTAATTTTATATTTATTTAAAATATTTTCGTTTAAAAAGTTTTCTCTTTTTTCATCACTTATTTTTAAATTTTCAATTCTTTTTTTAAACTCTTCATATAAACCTATTGGCTTTAAGTATTCGTAAGGTGAATTATTTTTTTTATTATCATTACATTCATTACAACTAACAGTTTTATTTTCAAAAGAATTGTCAAAAGTAATACTTCTTGGTAAAATGTGTTCAATATTAACATTGTCCCATGAAGTAAAATCTTTAGTTAATGGTTTACCGCAATAAGGACAAATTCCATTTACTTCCTTAAACAACATATATTTTTCAATTAATTTATAATTTTTAATATCTCCGAGTTCTTTAATTGCAGCATCTCGTAAATCTTTTTGAATTTTTTGAGATTTAGCAATAATTTTTTGTTGAAGTTGCGTATTAACTTCTTTTGTTGATTCAATAGCAATAACTTCAGGATATCTTTTTTCTTCTTTAATAATAGCATTTATAATTTTTATTGCTTGTCTTAAAGTCTTTTTTACTTGTGGTGATGCAATGATATTATCAATATGTTTTGGATCTAATAAAATCAAGTCTCGTGTTTGATTAGTATAATTTTTCTTAAAATATTCCATTGCTTGTTTATCATAATTTAAACTTCTTCTTAATTTAGAAAAATTTTCTTCGTGCTCCAACATATCATTAATTGCTCTAACTAAAACTTTTTCAGATAGTCTATGATATTTTAAATAACTAATTCTTTTTCTTCTTATTTCTTTAAAAATTTCAAAAAAATCATCGTCAAAATTATATTCTTCATTTAAATTATTATTTACAAATTTTGTAAATTCTAAAATACCTGGCGTAAAAGTTAAATAATAAACTATTTTGTTATATAAATGAATATTACTCATCCAACTTATATCATGATTTGATTTTATAAATTGTTTTTTTATATAGATATAATGTTCAAATATTTTTAATTCTTCATCACTATAACCTTTAACAATATTAAAATCAATTTTTAAAAATTTTTTTATAATATTTTTCAATGACATTTCATTATTTTTTAATGCATAATTTAATATTGCTTCAATTCCTTTTCTATTTAATTTATAAATATTTTTTTCTTTTTTGTAATATTCACCTAATAAATTATCGCAAACAAAATAAATATTTATTAATAAATTAATGGCATTAAATCTTTCTGAATAGTAGTTAAGAATAGGTGCTTTTTTTTCATTAATTTCAATTTCACAATTTCCAATTAAATCTTCAAATAAATATTCTTCGTAGTAAGGGTTTACTTCTTTATTTTCAAGATAATTTTCAACATCTTTTTCTGACTTAAATCTTCCATAAGGTGTAATAACTGAATTTTTACCTCCACCAGGTCCTTCCCAAAAATTTCTTTTTCTAGAAATAATACCAATTATATTAGATATTACATCATCAGTTAATTCAGAATAATATTTCTTTTGTACTGATAATAATTTATTAATTTCTCTTAAATTATCTTTGTTTAAAACTAATTTATTCATATTATGATATTTATTTATATCATTTAGCATTTCTTTGTAGTATTCACATGGAAATTTACCATCTAAAGAAATAAATTCTAATTTTGTTTCAGAGTCATCATTTTCATCAAACGGAATATATCCACGATTAGTACAAAAATAAAATAAAATATTTGTAATATCCTGCTTAGATATTTGATTATTTAACCCATTACATCTTGTATAAATCATTTTTGTATCCAATGTATTAATAGTTGGAAAATTAATTTGATTTAATATTTTTTTAATATCTTTAATACGATTTTTTTTCTTTTTTCTTAGTCTTCTTCCAACGCGAAAACTTCTTCTATCGCTAGCATTACTACTTTCATTAAAAATTCTAACTCCATAATTTGCAATATTATTATTATCTAAATCATAAATAGACCAACCAATATTTTTGATTCCTAAATCTAGTCCTATAGCATATCTTTGCATAAATCACACTCCATACATAAATTATAGCATATCTAATTTAAAAATGGAAATAATTGCATAAAATATACTAATTTATGCATAAAAAATATATTCAATATTCTTTTATAATTTATATATTTTTTTACATATAAATTTACAACTTATGTAAATATCCTTTCTTTATATTTTTCTTTTATAAAAGGTTCATCTTTAGAATTTCTTTTATCACAATATAAATTTTCAAATTCGCATAAAATTTCATTAATTCTTTTTAAATTATAAATATTTAATTCTCTTTTTACATTCATATCAATCATTTCACTAGTTATTAAATTAAAAATGTGTTGATTTAATAATTCAATTAAATGAAGATATG
>CALVIQ010000095.1 GCA_944331815.1 uncultured Bacilli bacterium | reverse complement strand
CTATAAAACCATATTCTACTAATATTGGCTCTGTTTTACCTGTTTCTCTGTGAATAAAATAATAATCTTTACTAGGATCACTAGGAAGTCTTCTTTGATAATAGCTACGAATATTTTGGCCTTCTTTAGCTATATTATTTAAAACATCCCTAGCTAAAGTCTCATTATTTCTAAGTGCATAGATGACTTCCGCACCATCGCCACCTGGTGATAGTCATTGTGTAGCTACTTTTTCTTTTTACTATTTTCTAGTATATAATAATTTATAGTTGGTATAGTTTCTACAAGAAAATCATATTCTCTAAAATACATTATAACTTCTGATGAATCACCTCTAACATAATGTCTATATGGTATATCAGTATTTTCTTTCATTGTACCTTTAAAGAATTTTATAAAATGTGGATTAGCTTTGTTTATTCTATCTAAATATTCCTTAGCTTTCTTATCATTTCCTTGCTTATAATAAAGAATAAATAATGGAAATAACATTTCTAAATCTTCTTCTAGATATTTTTCATATAGTTTAAGCATATCATTTTCTTCTTCAAAATAAGCATATATAGCCATAAGTAAATATCTAGAACCCATATTGTCATTTTCATTTAATCTAAGAATTTCTTTGCAAACATCACGTGCTTGTTTTACTTTACCATCTAGTATTAAATAATCAGCTTTTGCATATAGCCCTCTAATATATGGTCTTGTTTCAAATATTCCATAAAAATGTCCTATATTATCCTTTTCAAAATATCCTTCATCTTCTAATCTATCTTTTTCAAATTCTAATCCTTCATTTAATAGTTTCCATCTTTTTAATGGATTATCCTCTAAATGCACTTGAAATAATATTGCATCAAAACAACCAGGACATATTTCATATGCTTCTTTTGCATACTTAATAGCTTGTGTTTTAGATTTAGCATTTTCTGCTTTTTCTAAAAGTTCATATGCATCATCTAATTTTGTATTTTCATACTCAATTTCACCAGCATTATATTTTTTTATAAATTCTTGCAATTTGTCATTCAATTCATTTTCATCTTTAGCATCAGTGTTTGCTAAAAATTCATTAATCATATTATTAAATTTATTATTCATTTACTTCACCTACTACTTTATTTTAAATTCAGAAAGTTATTATAGTTAAGCATAATAACTTTTATATTTTAAGAATTATTACATCTTAGAGTAATTAATTTTTCATTTCAATTTCTTTTTCATCAATATATGCATAATTTAGTGCATTATCACTGGTAACTACACTCTCACCTATTTCGTGTTCTAAATCTTTTCTTGCATTACCAGCAATTTTACCACCACGTCTTGCTACTTTAATATTTTCATCTAAACCTTTAGGATTTTTCTTTTTAGCAATTTCTCTTGTTGCTATTTCACCTAAATCAGCTAACGTTACCTCAATATCACTCATATTATCTCTTAAAGATTCTTTACGAAGACCTTTATATTGTTTATATTCTTTAGCTGTCATACCAGACCATTCCTTATAGATTTCATTAGTTAGTATAGCATATTCTTTACCTTCAGTTATACCATTTTCTTGCCAAATATCAGTTAATTCTTTTCTATCTTGAATACCTTTAATACGTTTGGCAATCCATTTTTCATCAAAACCTTTAGATCTATATAAATCTATCGCTCTTTGAGCTGCAAGTGATGGGTCAAATACTTCGTCAATTCTTTCGCTACCTAATTTAGCTAACCATTGTTTTATTGGCTCAGCATTTTTACTAGGAATAGATTCAATAATTCTAAACATCCCTTCTATATCAACAACATCTGTTAATCTATATTTACCATCTTGAGCTTTCAATTTCAAAGCGTGACAATTTGTCACGGTTTCATTTCCTTCTTCTTTTAACCTTTGTTTTAACTTTCTCCAATAAGATTGCTTATCCTTACTTTCAGACAATGCTCCTACTATATCAACAACACTAATATAATATTTTTCATCTTCTTTATCCCATATAGTTCTTATTGTTTCATTATTAAATATTTTATTTACTAAATGCATTTTATCCTGATTCATTTATAACCTCCTTTGCTGTATATTATATCAAACGCTTGTTTGTATTACAATATTTGTATAAGCAATTTATCAATTTCTATGTATACTTTTTCCAAGCTTGGGACGAAGTTTTAATTATTCAACATATTAAATTTATAGATAATTTCTACATTTCTATCTTTATCTATAATAATTTTATCAATTAGAGCTTGAATTAATTCTCTTGATGGATTATCAATATCAATTAACTCTCTTATCTTATCTTCGTAATTTTTTAATTCTGACTTATTAACCATCTTATTATTTTTCAAATCTTGTAAGCTTTGGATTTTTTCTCTTGTCATAACTAAAGATTTTTCTGTTTCCCTAGAAATTCTTAGATACATCTCTTCCGATACTATTCCATTAAATTTATCTTGATATAACATATCTAACTTGCTAATAAAGTCTTTTTCTTGCTTTCTTAAATCATTTATTTGATTATTAACATCACTATTATTCTTTTTATTAATATTTTTAGATATTTCGGATATATCTAATTTTTTCAAATATTTTTTACAAGTATTTCTAACAACATCAAGTAATGCTTCTTCAAGCTTTTCATATGGACTGAAATGAGGCTCACACATTCTTCTTTTAGGATCTCTTGAATATCTATTACAATTAATATTCCAATAATCGCGATTTTTTCTATAAGACACTGTTAGAGTATTACCACATTCCTTACAATATAATAAATTCTCAAATAATCTTTTTTCTCTTTTAACAATATTAGATTTATTAGTTCTTTTAACATTATTTTGAACACTTTCAAATATAAATCTATCTACTAACGCTTCATGAGTATTTTTAACTATATCCCAATTGCTTTTAGGTAATGCCTTTTTCTTTTTGGATTTATATGATACTTTAGTCTGTATACTTTGCACCATATCCCCTACATACATCTGATTTTTTAATATCTTTTTAACGGAAGAAACAGTCCACATAGAATTATATTTAGCTTTTGAATTAGGATTTTTTCTTTTTAAACTACTTGGTGTTTTTATATTATTATCATTCAAATAAGTAGTTATTTCTGAAAATCTTACTCCGTTGTAAGCCATTTCAAATATTTTTTTTACCACCCATGCATACTCCGGATCTGGTATTAGGTGTCCTTTATCATCTGGATCTCTTAAATATCCATAACTTGGAGCACTTCCAATAAATTTCCCATTTCTTCTTTTATCATTTAAAACATTACGTATTTTAACTGAGTTTTGCTTACTATAAAAATCGTTACAAGCAAAGATAAACGTTGATGAATCATTACTTGCTTGATTGACAGCATTATCATACCCTTCTAGCATAGAAATGAATCTTATGCCATTTTCTGGGAAAAAAGTTTCAACATAATAACCTGTTAAAATATGATCTCTACCTAATCTTGATAAATCTTTAACTATTACAAGATTAATTCTTCTGGCTTTAATATCTTTAATAAGCCTTTGGAAGCCTGGCCTATCAAAAGTAGTTCCTGAATATCCATCGTCTACATATTCATCAACAAAAACAAATCCTTTTTCTTTAATAAAATTCATTAGTATATTTCTTTGATTAAGGACACTCTCACTTTCTGATTCGTAAGATTTACCTTCATCAGCTTCTGATAACCTTATATAAATTCCTGCTTTATAGTATTCTGGTATTTCTTTTAAAGTGTTATACAAGCTTACTCTTCTTTCTCTTTTGTATAACAACTAAAGTCAATTAAATTATAACACATAAATTTAATTAAGCACACTACCAGTTATTATTTACCATACTTTTTATAAATGTAGTTACCAGCTCATTAAAATTAGGAGAATCATCTTTGAAAGTTTCAATTATCTTAAACATAAGCCACCTCATTTAAATTTATGAGATTATTAATAATTTTATATCTTCCTGCTTTTATCTAAAGCCTTTCAATAAAGTCTCCATTTCTTTTTGTTCTTCTATGATTCAACACTAGATTCAATAGAAATACCATGCTAATACTCTATACTATTTTCATCAATATAATAAATTTTATCTAATATATCTTTTTATTTTTATTATATTTATTATCATGGTTAAAATTATTTTGAATATTAGTATTAACATTTCCTGAATACTTATTATTTTTTTCTTTAATACCTCAGATAATCTGATTATTCTTTTTGAATTAATTTTACTACCTTCTACTATTAAAAAACGCAATACAAAACTTAATATATTTAAGCCTGTACTAGCGTTTTTATATTTTATCCGAAAAATCGTACACTTGGATATTCTTTTCTCATTTTGATAATATCGTAATATGTATATTCTTTATACTTTGGAAATTCTTCTTTAACTTCAGTAACCATATATAATTTATATGAATCTTTATATTTTTCCATAAATTTCAATTCTCCACTAGACATATTAAAAATTGGCTTTGTACCAGAAGTTGACTTTACTTCAATATACTTCTTTTCTCCATTTTCTATATATTCCATATCATAAGGAGATTGTGGAAAATCTAAACTTGTGTGATATAGTTCATTATCTTCTGTTAATTTTTCCTTAAGTAACTCAAATATGAATTTTTCTCCGAGCTTTCCATTTTCTGATCTAGTTTTATTTATTAATTCATACGACACATTTGTAGAACCTTGAATATCAGGGTTTTGTTCAACAACTACCACATAATCACTATCTACTACTTTATTAGGATCTATCATTAATTTTTTTCCAACACCTTTTCGTCTTCTAAAAACTGTTGATAAGGGAATACCATTAGGACCAATAAGTGAAGTTATAAAATTTAAGGTTTTAGTATCCTGATAATATTCAAATCCCCTAACAACAAATGCAAATCCCCCATTCTGTTCCATTATAGATTTTAAAACATCATTATTATCAATATTATATCCATCTGTCTTAAAACTAAATGTTATTGGATAATGTAATTTTATTCTCCCTAAATGTGTATTTTGAGTTTTAGTTCCATCTAATTTAGTAATATATTCATCCGTTTCTCTTTTAAAATACATAGCAAATTGTGAGTTTGTATTTAGCCTAACTCCGTCCAATAAAATATTAGTAAATACAAATACGTTATCAATATTATTACCAGAATGCGAAGAACTTTGACATTGATGAATAAGCATTGCCGGAGGATTGGTTACATTACAATTATAATTTTTTAATTCTAATATATCTTTTCTCCATTTACTCTCATCTTTGCTTTGATTCAATGGTGTAGATACAGTTGCAGTTTGTCCCTTAATATAGTCATTATATGTACCCCAAAATAAAGATTTTTCATCTATCTTAAATCTAATCTTATTTTTCATAATTACCTCCTACTATTAATCTAGCCAATCTTCCCCTATGTCTTTAAGTTGATTAAATATAAATTCTAATAATATTGTAACTAAATTAACATCCCAACCATTTCCGGCTCTTTTTGATAATTGTGTATATGACTGATTACCAAATATAATATCAACTTTCCTACCTTTTATATTTAATCCTTCAAGTCCCATGAGCCTAAATTGTTCTGTTACTGACATTTTTCTTACAATTTCTTTATTCTTATCAGGCTCTATAACTCTTAAACTATTATGTTCTGGCATTGTTATGGTAATTGAGTATCCATCAGTTTTAATCTTTTTATTATATACATCAAAACATAATGCCTTTTCCACTTTAAAACTATCAATGTTATGTTTTTCTTTCAAATGTTCTATTTGTTTATCAGATAAATACATTTCTTTTGGAACACAACCCTTTGGATCCAAAAAATCTGCCATTAATAGACCAGTTATATTTTTAGATGGCTCCATAGAAAAATCTTCAGGTAATCCTCCTAATCTTGCAAACATCCAAACCCTTTCACGATTTTGTGGAACTCCATAATCTTTACTATTTAGCAAAGCAACTCTTAAAGGAGATTCGTTATTATTTTTTTTATTAGAAACATAACCCATTTCTCTTAGCATTTCTTCCATTTGATTTCTAGTTGATTGGAATTTTTTTGAGAAAAATCCTTTTACATTTTCTAACAATATATATTTTGGTTTTTTTGCTTCACAGATTCTCATAATATGCTGGAAAAGAGTTCCTCTTCCATAAGGATCATCAACACCTTTTTGCATTCCAGCAGTAGAAAAAGGTTGGCATGGAAATCCTCCCATAAAAATATCGAAATCTTGTACATCATTAGGATCCAATTTAGTAATATCACCAAAATTTTTAAGTGTATTCCCATTTTTATCTTTATGATTTAAATCATATAATTCGCATGCATATTTATCTATTTCAGAATATCCAATTACTTCAAACGAAAAATTAGGATATTTATCTTTTAATTTGTTTAAAGCAAAATGTCCACCACCATAACCAGCAAACCCCTCAAAAACTCTTAATACTTTGTTTTCATTATTCACGATGTTGCCTCCTAACTCTAGTAATCTAAATAATCATAACATTACTTTTCAATAATATGTTTATTAGAATACCTTACCTATTAAATTATATCACATAATTCAATTTTTTTTAATTTTGACATTAAATTACTTTCAAATTTTCAAATCAAAAATAAGATTTGAAAATAATTCCATAAAAAAATTTTGTACAATAGTACAAATTCAGTGCTAACTATAATAATATTTATAACATTCAATAGACTCTAAAAAATTCAAATTCTTTTTCAAAAATAAATTCCATCAAAAAGCTCTATTTAATTTTCAAAAATTAAATAGAGTTTAATAAAAACTTAACAATAAGAATCAATTATTTCATTTAATTCTTTATATGACTTTGCGTAAAAAATAAAGACTTCATTAAATAAATACCAACGTCTTACTTAGTATTATTCATATTATCAATAGTATATATGCAATTTCTATCTTTAGTATTTAAATTTACTAAAATATTCTTCGTTTCGGTGTTTAAAGTTGACACAAATATAGAATAAGAATATTGATATGGACTATCAAAATTATAGCCAAACATATAATTTCTATTTTTTGAAAATGGTAAACTTTCTGAAACTGGTATAATATCATTTGAGTGAATTATAAATTCTAATGACAATGAATCATTATTAGGAGTATATTGTATTAAAACTTGGTTTGGATGCTTTTTATTATTATATTCATCAAAAAAATTAACATCATTTGGAAAAACAACTTGAATTAAATAAACAAATAATTTATCTTCAATTGGCGAAATATTTAACAATTCATAATTAGGACTCAATCCTTTTGATATATTTGAATTCACATGAACAATCATATCCCTAGGATGAAAAGAAATTTTTGGCTCAATATTATCTTTGATATATTCATCTAATAATATGACATGTTCCATATAATCTTTTTTTTCATATTCTTTTATAAATTCTTTTGATATAAATCTTTTCTTTTTTGATGGGAATGTAATATAAATTGAATTATCACTTCCAAAAACAAAATTCATTAAAATATATCTTTTATTATTACGTTCCAATAATATTGGTGTAACTAAATTTTTTGACATAGTTATGAACTCCTTGCTTTAAATTTTAACTCTATTTAATAATTAAAGTCAATAGATTTAGAATATGACTAATATTAGCTTTAATTACCATACATTCGTTACACTTTGACCTTCGCCACCTCCTGCATTTATGTGATTAGAAACTACTACAACATCATCACTATTACCAAACGCATCTAATACTCTATTAACTCTTTCAGTAGGGCTTATTGTTTCATCAGTACTTCTAATTATTTTAACAGGAACACCCAATTCTCTAAATCTATCGTACATGTAATTAGATATTTTTAAATTTAAATCTTTTTCTATTATACCATTACCACTTGCACCAGGATCGTCTCCTCCATGACCAGCATCTATAACTATTTTATAATCCATAAGTTATCCTCCTCATGTTATTTTATGATAATAGTTTATTTTTGTCATAAAAAAAGGTCAATTAATGACCTAAATTGCTTTATTCAATTTTACTTCTACAGTATTAGTTTTTCCATCTCTTTCATATTCAAGTTTAATAGTATCGCCAACACTGTATTTATATAAAATATATTTTAAATGAGTACTATCTTCTATTTCAACATCGTTTATTTTTAAAATGACATCATCTTTTTGTAATCCAGCAACTCCAGCAGGTGAATCTTTTTCTACATCAACTACTACGACACCTTTTTCATAATCTTTATCTAAATAAATTTTATAACTAAATAAGGCATAATCATTATTGGCATCAACCATACTAACACCTAATAATGGTCTTTCAATCTCTTCACCATTTTCTAGTCTATCTAAAACAGATGTAGCCATTTCTATTGGAATAGCAAAACCCATACCTTCTATTTCATCTTCAACTAATTTTAAAGTATTTATACCAATTACTTCACCATTGATGTTTACTAATGGTCCACCACTATTACCAGGATTTATAGCTGTATTAGTTTGAATAACTTCCATCATAAATGCTCCACCATCATCTAATGTTACATTAACCATTCTATTTTTACCTGAAATAATTCCTTTTGTAACAGAACCAGCATATTTAACATCAACAGGAGTACCTACTGCAAAAACAGTGTCACCTATTTCAGAATCAGTACTATTACCTAAAGTTGCAACTTGTAAAACAAATGATTTATCAACTCGTAAAACTGCTAAATCAGCATATTCATCACTACCCAATAATGTTGCTTCAACAGTTACATTTTCTGTATTAGTAACTTCAATTTTCTTAGACCCACTAATAACATGATTATTAGTTAATATATAACCATATTTATCATCTGTTTTATAAACAAAACCTGTTCCAGTTGCTTGTAACTGATTACCATAATTTAATACAGTAACAACAGAATCATAAACTTTATTTACAGCTGGTGCTATAGTATCACTTTCTGTAATTGTTACTTCTTGTACCACCTTTTGACCATCATCATTACTAGGAATATAATAAACGACTAACAAAGTGCCACTTATTCCAACAAATAATGATATGATAACTGAACATATATAAATTATTTTATTTTTCAAATTAATCACCCTTTCAATCTATATTTTCTAATTCACGCCAATTATCTGGAAAACCAATCTTATTTAAAATTGATTTAGTATCAACAGATTTGATTTTACCATTTAAAATATCTATTTCATAACCTATTTCATTTATCAAATCATGAAATTCCCCATCACCTAACATTTGTCTCAATATTATCAAAACTGCAAAAAAATCATTTTTACCATAAATATATTCATCTTCTACTTTTGGAATGTTTAAAAATTGATGAAATCTATTATCTGGAATACTCCTTTGTGTTGTATGATCATACAAAATATCCTCATGAGCACACAAATTTCTATAATTTGATAAAAGATATAAATATATATTTAATTCTTCTGCGTCTATGTGATAAAAATCAGCTATTTCATCTTGATCTTCATATTTTAGTATAGAATACAGTTCTGAAATTATACCAAAAGACAAAACTTTAACTGAAACCCACATTGGAATATATCCGTAATTACTAATATAATGCTTAGTTGCTCTATGTTGTTTGCCATTTAATCTAATCTGTCTTTTCATTTTATTTATAACATCATTAACTTGACTTAATTTGAAACTTTCATACCTAAAGTGTTTCGGATTTAAATAATCTTTTTCTTTATGACCATATTTTTTCGATAATTGATAACTAATAATTGATTTAATATTATTTTCTATAATCATTATATTTTTAAACATTATATTTCTAAGTCGTCGATCAAAAATAAAAATAGCATATAATTCTTCAAAAGTTGCTCCAGGAACAAATCTATTATTATTGCTAGCTGTTGTTAATAAATGTCTATATCCATTAATGAAAAAATAATTTTCTTTAAATAAAATTTCTTTTGTCTTATCATAATCCGTAATTTCTAAACCTTTAGATTCCAATATTTCAATTTGTTCATCTAGAGTTTTAAATGTCTTTTGCATCCCTACCACCATTATAATTATATCACAAAAAATATAAAAAAAAGTGAAAAATAAATGATATTTTTTTCAATTAAAAAACTATCTAATTTCTAGATAGCTTTTTATTTAATCTAATAAACCAACATATTTAGCAATAAGTTTGTATAATTCTGCATCTTTAACTTCTAATACAGATTTTTTACCATCATATTCAACTTCTTCAAAAATGATAAATTCATCCAATACATCTTCTTCATCATCTGTTAATCTTGCTGAAACGTAATAATTATGTCCTTTATATACTGCCTGTTTGATTACAACATATTTTTTACCATTTTCAAGTTCCATAACTTGATTAATTCTATTTTCCATAATTATCGCTTTGTCCTTTCCATTTCTGGTTCATTTTCTTGATTTGTTTCAGAAACACCATAATATTCTTTAATCATATCAGCAAGAGATTTATCTGTTTCATAATTTCCAGTTTCTACAGTTGTAGTAGTTCCACCATCAGAATCATATGTATGTTCAGTAACATCTGGATTTTCATAAACATCTGTTACACCAAAATCTTGATTTTGAATATAATCAGTTATGTTTTGAACTTCCTGAGCTAATCTTTCATCTTCTGGCGTTAAATCTCCATTTGATGTAAGATTGTCAACTACCAATGCTTGATCTTCACCATTTGCATCTTGATAACCACTTATAGTTATTGAATCTTCTGGAGTATATACTTCCATGGTAGAAGTTTCAGGAGTTGGTGTTGGATCAGGTTCTGGAGTTGGTGTTGGATCAGGTTCTGGAGTTGGTGTTGGATCAGGTTCTGGAGTTGGTGTTGGATCAGGTTTTGGAGTTGGTGTTGGATCAGGTTTTGGAGTTGGTGTTGGATCAGGTTCTGGAGTTGGTGTTGGATCAGGTTCAGGAGTTGGTGTTGGATCAGGTTTTGGAGTTGGTGTTGGATCAGGTTTTGGAGTTGGTGCTGGATCAGGCTCTGGAGTTTGGTTTGAATTTGATTCAGGTTGATTTTGTATTTGATTATTGTCATCTAGATCATTTTCGATTTCATCATCTAAATCACTTAAATCTCCAAGATCATCATCTGGTAAAACAGGGTCTTTTACCAAATCCATAATTTCAGGACTTAATCCTTTTTGAGAATCACCATTGCTACAACGTGACAATCCCATTCCCAAAGTCAAAGCAACTACAACAGCAGCTAAAGCAGCTTTTAATCTTCTCATAAATTTTTTATCTTTAATTTTTTCCAAAAGTTTATTTTTAGCTTTTTTCCAGAAACTTATAGGAATTGGCTTATCTTTTTCTTCTTCTGCTGCTTTTTCTCCATCCACTGGTGCAATTGCTTTTTCTTCTTTATCTTTTGAATCTGGATTTATTGGTGGCACAATCGGTGGTACAATTGGATCACTATCTTTTTCTTCTTCTTTATCCTTTGAATCTGGATTTATTGGTGGTACAACCGGTGGTACAATTGGATCACTATCTTTTTCTTCTTCTTTATCCTTTGAATCTGAATCTATCTGCGGTGCAATTGGTGGTACAATTGGATTACCACCTTTTTTATATTCGGCATCTTTACTAAAATTAGTCATAATATCACCTAAAGCGGTTTCATAATCGTAATATATAGCATTTTCACGCATTTTTAACATATTCAATTGACCAATTAAAGTTTCTAATTTGATTTTGTCATCAGCCATTAATAATTTATTAACTCCGCTTCGTTCATCTAAACTTTTTTGCTTTGTTTCTAAATTTTTTATTTCACTATTTCTTAACATTTCAAAATTTTTCTTACATTTTTTTGCTGAAGTTGCCATTAAATCGATTGTTAAAATTGCTTTATTCAATTTTTCAATCTTTTTATCTGTATCAATTATTTCTTTTTGAATACGTTTCTTTTCTTTTGCTAAATCGTCCTTTTGTTGTTCATATATTTCTGTAGGTAAAATTGCTTCTTTTAATCTTATTTGTGATAATTCATCATTTAAACGTTCTTTATTTTTTTGTTCATTTTCTATTGTTGTCTCATAATCTTTTCGATTATTTTCATATTGAATCAAATTAGAATCTATTGCTTTAATATCAGTTTCATATTTAGCAATACTAGTTTCTAAATTAGTAATTTCGGAATTCATAACTTCAACTGCAAAAATTGATGGTAAATAATTATCTGGATTAGATAATTTTTCTTCTAAAGCTAATTTTTCCATTAAAATATCAGCTTGGGCTTTTCTATTTTCTGCTAATTCTTGTTCAGCATCTTTATAATCTTTATTCAATAATTTTTCTGGCATTTTTTCTTTTAATTCATTTAATCTAGCCATAATAGTAGAATTATCTATTTTATTATTTTCTATTTCATATATTAAACTTTCTAATTCAATTGGAAAATCAAATGAAATAAATTCTTCTCTATTATTAAATGCATCTATAGCACCTTGCATTTGTAATAATTTTATTTTATCTTTATCTTTCTTTGCTTGATCAATATTATTTTTTGCTTTATTTTCTCTAGTTTGAACACTATCAAGTAATTTTATATATCTATCTTTACTATTTCCCAAAGTATTAGCACGTCTATTTAACTCCTCATTATTTGCAGTTAAATCTGCTAATTCAGTATTATATAATTCCATTTCTGATTTTAAATAGCCGATATCTTCTCTTGCACTTGCTAATTTACTCATTACTTCTTTATCTTGTTCAGGAGTTGGATTTTCTCCTAAACTTCTAAGTTCATATCCATATTGCTCTAATCTTTTTTGGGCTTCACTTAGCAAAGCATTACAAGCAGAAATTTCTCTATTAATATAATCTATTCTATTATTATTGTTTTGTTTGTTAGTTTCATTTTGTAATAATTCTTCATTTATTTTATCTATTCTAGAATTATAATCATATATTTTAGATTGATTTTTTATATATGAAAAATCTTGATAATTTTCATCATTTGATAATTTTATTTCTAATTCTCTTGCCTGTAATTTTAACAATTCACGTTGTTTTTCTATATTTTTTAATTCTTTTTCTCTATTATCAGCAGTTATAGATGTGGCTTTATCATATTTTAAATTTTCTGCCATTTCTTTTAACTTGCTTAACAATTCTTCTTTCGTCATAAATCCTCCTTATCCTTCTAAATTTCTATATTGCATTTGATATTGATATCTTATTTTATCTATTTTATTAATATCACTCAAGCTATAAACTTCATATTTCAACTCTCTAAATTTTTCCAACATTTCACTTAATGTTACATATCCATCAGTAATTGGTAACCATTCCTCATAATTACCTGAATCTGTTCCTTCCTCTAGTTTGTAATATTTATAAACTGTAGATTTTGTTGTTTCATCTTTTTTAGCTCCATTAATCGGAGATTTTATGTAATATGTTATTTCATCATTAACATTAGCAGATCCACTTGGATAATATTTTTTTTCTGAAGTAGTTGTGTACCATTTCCACATTGTATCGGTATATTTGTAACCAGTTTTAGATTCACAATTTATTGTATCTGAATTAGTACATTTTTTATTACTCCAATCAGTAAAATCTTCACATACTTTTTGTTTTACACTACCTTTATCATCAGGATCATTCATACACATATAAACTGTCAAAAACTCAATTGGATATTCTCCACCACATTCTCCATATGTAAGAGTTACTTTATTTTCATCACCTTTTGCATGACACCAGTGAGCTTCAGTACCTAAAACCTGATATCTATATAATTTTGTTTCTTCTATTTTTCTATAACTTGCACTACTTGGTTTAGTATCTGAATATTTTGTAACAGTAGTACTACTACCTTTGGTTGGATATCCTTCTGGTTGAGTTGATGAATATCCTCCATTATTCCAATACTTATTAACTTTTTTCTCAGTATACCATTTATACCCAATTTGTTCATCTTCTTTTCCATTATAACCGTTTTTAGGAACTGACGCATAATATTCAATTACTTTTGTAACGTCAGTTAAGTCTTTTGGATAATAATATTTAGTTCCTGTTTGTAATTCTTCACCTAAGAATTTAAATCTTATATCAGATGTATCATCGATATCATTTTCAGTACCATCTTGCCACATACCATAATTAGTATCTTCTACTTCACAATCTAAAATAGCTGAATAATGATATGTTCTACTTTCTAAATAACATACATTGACATAAGTTTTTTCTTTGTCACATGTTTCATAATCACTGACCTTAATTAGCCCTTCTTTTTCTAAATCAGCTAAAGTTACAACAAAACATTCACCAACTTCACTTGGTAACATATCAGGATATTTTTCATAATAATCCTTTGCAGCTTCAATTAAATCATCTCTTAAACTTGTCTTACCACAACCTTTTAATAAAAGCAATACAATAATTATAATAGCTACTAATATAAAAAATGAAATTATTATTCTTCCCCAAGGAATCTGATTTTTTTCTTCTTTATACTCAGTGTAATTATAATTTTCATCAGTATAGTTATTGTTCATACATTTCCACCTCTAGAATAATAATACCATTTTTATTAATATTTTACAAGCAAAAAAATTAAATTTGTGTAAAATAATTGATTAATCCTTTTTTAATACTAATAGCTATTTTTTCTTGGTAACTTTCCTGTTTTAATAAATATCTTTCATTTGGGTTAGATATAAACCCCACTTCTAATAGAACTCCTGGTATTTTTACTCTTTGATATAAATAGTGTCCATTGATTTCTTTATATTCACGATTAGTTTTTAAATCTATTTTAAATTGTTCTTGCATTATTTTAGCTAATATTTCATTATTATCATTTACTATATCATAAAATGCTTGAGCTCCTTGCCAAGTACTAGAAATGTCCGAATTTAAATGAATTGATAAATATACATCAGCCTTTGAATCATTTATTATATTTGCTCTTCTAGATAAATCACTTCTTTTTCTATTTATTGCATTTTTAACTGATAAATCATAATCACCATACCTAGTTAAATAAACTATTGCCCCATTTTTTTCTAATTCAGTTTGAATTTTTAAACTTATTTGTAAATTCAAATCTGCTTCATATAAATCATTATATATGGCACCCGGATCCGTACCTCCATGTGCAGGAATAGGAAAAGTCCAAAAATATCATTATTTCTTAAAATTCAATGTTCCATTCTATTTCTATATCTCTTGTTTTTGTTTCTTTGTTATAACATCCAACATAAACCTTATCAA
>CALVIQ010000094.1 GCA_944331815.1 uncultured Bacilli bacterium | reverse complement strand
TTTTTCAAAAATGTTTTTTGGCTTTTTCCGTTACCAAAGATGATTTTTCTGTTTTTGATTTAATATAAAAACAGGATTCAAATAACCCTGTCTTTACATCCATTATACTTAAACTTTCGGAAGAACCAAAAAAGTTATTAGAAAATGAAGAAAGATTAGTTTATGTTGAAGGTGATTATGATAGTTTTATCATTAGGTATAAAGATATACCTGATTTTATAGTCAAGTATAATGATGAATATGGTCAAACAGATTTATATTTTTTTGATTACGATAATAGTGATTTACTTATATCAACATTTGGTAGTTTTTTGAATAAATGTGATTCAAATGTTAGAAAAGATATTATTGATAGATTAATAAAACTACAACAATATGAAATTAAAACAAATGATGTAAAAATAATAGATGAAGATATTTTAGAAGAAGTAAAACAAGAATTTTATAAAAGAATATAGGTGGTAATGTAATTGAATAATGAGATTGTTATAAAAGGAAAAATCGATGCATCACTTAATGATGCATTAAAAAAAGTGTTAGATAAATTAAATATGAGCCAACAAGAATTTATAGATAATGCAGTTAAAGAATTTGTGCTTAAGAATTTAAATTTATTATTTGATGAGGGAAATAGAAAATAAATAAAGAAGAAAGAATAACATTTAGAGCAACTACTAATGAAAAAAAGAAATATTAGTTCAAGCTAAAAAAGATGATATGAATATATCAGAGTTTGTCTATAACACAGTTATGGAAAAAATGAATACTAATAAAATTAGTGATAGTCAATCACATTTTTTTAAACTATATGATGTTGCTTTTAAAATAGTTTTGATAATTATTTTAAACAATTAATGATTGTATTAAATAGAATAGAATTTAATACCAGGTGGATATTAAAACAACAAGATATTTTTATGAATCATTTAAAAGTGCCTAATAATATAGAAGAGTTAAATGTACCTGTAATTGATCATGCTATAACTGAAAAAGCTAAAGAATTGGTTTTAAAAGATATTAGGAAAATGTCAACTCGGAAGAAAGAATTAGAAGATGAGTATTAATTTATTTAAACTTAAAGTAAACTGTAATTACAACTTATAACTTATATGATATACTATTATTGGGTGTTAGTTTAATGAAAAATATTAAGAAAAAAAGAATTATATTATTTTCTGTAATTGCAATAATTCTGGTTGTTGCTATTTGTTTAGTTATTTTATTAGTTAGTAATAGGCATAAAGTTGATAATAACATAGAAACTTCAACTGAGGTCAATGAGGAACAGGAACAAAACCAAGATATAAATACTAATGAAGAAGATTTAAATAATGATACAGATTATAATGCTTTAAAAAATTATATAAATGAAACATCAATTATGTATGTGATTGACAATTATTCATATATGGAAAATACCATTATAAAAGAAATAAGTTTATCTATGCTAGTTGACAACAATTATATAGAAGATGAAACAATATTAAAACTATATAATGATGGTGTATGTGATGCTTATTCTATTATAACAGCTAATGCAATTGAAATTGATGGTAATACATATTTAAAATGTAAAAATTATATGACTGAAGGTTATGATGACAGTCATTTAGAAAAAGATTCTATTGATGGTAGTGATTCCAATATGCCTATTGATTCTAGTAATAATCAGGGCTCTAATGAAAACTCTAAAATAGTCATAGTTGAGGATTATACAGGAAAAAATTATAAAGAAGTAAAAAAAATGCTTGAAGCTCTTAATTTAGTTGTATATGTAGAAACGAGGGATATATCAGATTATGATCCTAATGATTATGAAAAAGAAATTATAATGGATCAATCTGTACCATCAGGTAATAAATTATCTATTGGTGATAGCATAACCTTATATATTCCTAATATAGTTACTAGTTATCCAAATTTTTGCAATGGTAATTATAGTGTTGCTGAAATACAAGAATTTGCCAATTCAAATAATCTTACTTTAACAATTGAATATGTAGAAAATTCAGGATACGATGCCGGAACAATCATATATCAGTCAAGAGCAGAAGGAAGTACCGTTATTGAAGGAGCAAAATTAATAATTAGAGTTGCTAAGTAATTTCATATAAAAAATTGTGAGGAGTTAAGGTTTTTATGAAAGATTTTATTAAAAAAAATTATAAGTTATTAATTATATTGTTTGTTTTGTTAATTATTATAATGGGAATTGTTGCTTTTTTATTTACTAGAAAAGATTCTTCTAATATTGTTCCTAAAGATCTTTATGAACTTTCATTAGTAAATATTGATGATTTAAATTACAATCTTAATGATACATATTATTCTGAATTTACGTTAATTGATGGAATGAATAGTTATCAGGTAGAAGCCGAATTAATGTTTTCGGAAGATAACACTTGTGAATATTCTTCTACATGGTATTCAGAAATAGGAACCTATACATTTTCTTCTACTAAGTGCAATTATGAAACTGGAGAAGGTAATAATCTAAAAGTAACAATGAATGGAGCATTGCAATTATATAATAACTACATTATGGATTATCAAACAGAGGAAATATCTGATTATGTACTTAATGGAATTTACAAGTATGTGAATAAAAGTCACTTATTGCTTAATGGTATAACCTATGAACATTTTGAATATTATAAATACTATCATTATGGAGTTAATGAAGTATTGGTGGATTATACAGGCGAAATTTATAAGCCTGATGGTAGTAAGTTTTGGGCAGAAGATGGAAATAAAATAGATTTGAACCTATATAAAATAATTGATAAAAGACAAAATAATAATAATGCATCTAGTTATGTAAATGAGTACGATATATCTGAATTAAATACAAGTGGTACAATAATGGATGTAGGTTTTATAAAGTCTTGTAATGAAAGTTATTTAATTAGTTCAGATACAATTTACTTAGTAGTTAATAATATTAATGAAATAAAGAATGTTTTTTTGGAAGCTCCTAATTATTATTTTGTATATATTAGTAGTTTGTGTAATGAGAATGCTTATAATCTAGAAAAAGAATTGAAACCATTAATTGATGAGTATCAGTTACAAAATAATTTCTATTTTTTGGATGTTACAAATTTTAAAGATAGTAATTTGGATTAT
>CALVIQ010000093.1 GCA_944331815.1 uncultured Bacilli bacterium | reverse complement strand
GTTATCCAAGAAAAAGGATGCATAGTATGAACAAATATAGGCATAATTTAAGAAGAAATAGTTAGGGTGATTATATGAAAAAAGTATTGAAAAATAATGGTAAAAGTCTTAAGTTGACAACATTGGGTTTTACTGTAGTTGAATTAATTGTGTCTTTTTCTTTGACTTTAGTAATAGCTGTATTTTTATTTCAAATAATAATTAATTTAAAAAATTTATATACTAATAGTGTTATTAAGACAGAATTAGTGAACATGCAATCTTTAATAAGTAGAGAAATAAATAGTAAATTTAATAATAATAAAATTGTTAATATTACCAAGTGTGATTCATATTGTTTAAATTTTATTTATGAAAATGGTGATAATGATAAACTTGCTTTAGATTTTGTTAATAAAACTATTCAATTTGGTTCTTATATAGCAAAATTACCAGAAAATAGTAGTTTTGGCAGTGTTAATATCGATTCTAGTTATTCTGCAACATTTTCTAAATTTTCTAATGATGCTATGATATTGATAAATATACCAATATATAATGAAAATTTTAATAATGAAAATTTTGGTGTTAATATTGTATATCAATATAATACTAGTGAAAATAATATTGATATACCTGAATTTAAGTGATTAAATATTTAACATAATTAAACAAATGATAAATGATATTACAACATGAATTAATCTTGCTAATAAAAAAGGTTTATATTCTATATCTGTGTCACTTATAATACTTAATATTTGAGTGTGCACTGATAAGCCTCCAAATGATATTATCATACATATTAATAAAGCTTTGTAATTATTAGTTATATTTAACAAACTAATATGTTTTAATCCTTGTGTCATTTCTAAAAAACCACTTAATAAAGATTTATTTAATAAAGATAAATTAAAATTATTATCAATTATAGTAGTTATTATCAAAAATGTTGTAATTACCCCTAATATTAATAATAAAGTATTTATTGTGTTAATAAGAGAATTAGTAATAATGCTACCAAATCTTTTATTATTATTAATTCTTTTGTTATGCATGCTTAAGATAGCTTTTTTAATAGAAAATTTGTCTTTTGTTATTTTGCTTGGGTAATAATTTCTAAACAATAGTCCTATTATTACATTAGATACATATTGTGAAAACATAATAATTAATCCTAGTCTTTTGTCATTTAAAAAAGTTATTGAAATAGTACCTAAAATAAATAAAGGATTCGAGAAGTGAGAAAACATTAATGTTTTTGTAGCTTCTTTACTAGTTAATTTATTTTTTAAATATAATTCTTTTGTATATTTGGCGTTACTAGGGAATCCCGATAATAAACTCATGATAAAAACGAATGCAGCATTACCATTTATTTTAAATAATTTTTCAAATATTGGCTTAAATAATTCACCAATTAATTCAATAAAGCCATAATTTATTAATATTTCTGATAAAACAAAAAAAGGAAATAATGATGGAAAAACATTGTTTATCCAAATATCAAAAGAGTATGATACAGCATTCATTATTGTTGCTGATTCACTTAATATTTCATAACCACAAAAAATTAGACATATCATTATTAATATACTAGTTATTTTCAATATAATCACCACTTTTAAGGAGGATTTAAATGCTTAATAAAATATATGATAAAACAAAAGAATTTATAAAGAAAAACTATATTTATTTAATAATCCTAATAGTTACAGGATTTATTTTTCATTTTCCACTTCCGTATTATATTGATGCTCCAGGAGGATTAATTGATGTATCAGAAAGATTAGAAGTAGAAGATGGATATCCAATTAATGGATCTTTAAATTTAGCTTATATTTCGGAATTCAAAGCTAATATTCCGACAATTATGTATGCTTTATTTAATAAAGATTGGGAAATTGTAAAAAAAGAAGAAGTTGTGGCTGATAATGAAACTATTGAAGAAAATGATTATCGTAATCATTTATTATTAGAAGAGGCTAATCAAAACGCTATTATGGTGGCATTTGATAAAGCCAATTTAAATTATGAGATAAATAATCGAAAAGTAAATATAATATATATTTATAATCAGGCTGATACTGATTTAAAAATAGGTGATCAAATAATTGAAATAAATGGTGTTAAAATAAATAGTAAAGAAGAAGCCTTAAATGAAATTAATAAATCAGATAATATTAAATTTAAAGTTATAAATAATGGTGTTGAATATGAAAGATATGCTAATAAAGTAATGATAGATGGTAATAAATTAGTTGGTGTTATGGTTTGTGAAACTAAAGAAGTAATTCCTTCAAAGAAAATAAATATTAATTTTAAAAAATCCGAATCTGGACCATCTGGTGGTTTTATGATGTCTTTATCTATATATGATTTATTAATTGAGGATGATTTAACTAAAGGGTTAAAAATAGTAGGAACTGGTACAATTGATGAATTTGGAAATGTTGGAGTAATAGGTGGTGTTGGGCATAAAATAAAAGCAGCTGTTAAAGAAAATGCTGATATATTTTTTGTACCTACAGGAAATTATGAAGAAGCTCAAGCAATAGTTTTAGAAGATAATTTAGATATAGAATTAGTGGAAGTTAAACATATTGATGATGCAATTAATTATTTAAAAAATAAGTGATTTTCACTTTTTTTTCTTGTTATTTTTTGATAAAATATTAAATGTGGTGGTAGTATGACATTAGATAGTGTAGATATAAATAAAGTAACGCCAATGATGAGGCAATATATAGAAACTAAAAAACAAAATAAAGATATTATTGTATTTTATCGTTTAGGAGATTTCTATGAAATGTTTTTTGAAGATGCTATTACAGCTTCACATGAATTAGAATTAACTTTAACTGGTAAATCAGCTGGTTTAGAAGAAAGAATACCAATGTGTGGTGTTCCATTTCATTCTGCTAATATTTATATTGATAAATTAGTTGCTAAAGGATATAAAGTAGGAATTTGTGAACAATTAGAAGATCCTAAAAATGCTAAAGGTATAGTTAAAAGAGGAATGGTTCAAATAGTAAGTAGTGGTACTTTATTTAATGAATCTTTAAATGAAAAGGAAAACAATTATATAGGCGCTATTATTGATTTTAATTATGGATATGCTATAAGTTATGGTGATATAACAACAGGTTCAATTTATACATTTTTATTAGATCATAATCCTTCTAAATTAGTAAGCGAAATAGTAAGTATTGGTATTAAAGAAGTTGTTGTTAGTGAAAATTTTAATAAAGACATTTATTCATTATTAAAAAATAATTTTAAAATAACAGTTTCTTTATTCGATAAAAAAGAAGATTTAATTAAATATGATTATGTATATGAAGATATATCTGATGCTAGATTAGTTGAAGTAATAAAGTACTTATTAAGTTATATTGATCATACACAATTTAGAGATTTATCACATTTACAAAAAGCTGTTTTAAGAGAAACTAAAAATTATTTAAAAATGGATATTCATACTAAACGTAATTTGGAATTGACGGAAACATTAAGATTAAAACAAAGAAATCATTCATTAATTTGGTTATTAGATAAAACTAAAACAGCTATGGGATCAAGATTACTTAAAAATTTTATTGAAAATCCTTTAATTGATAAAAATGAAATTGAAAGAAGATATGATTGTATTGAAAAATTATTAGAAGAATTTATTTTAACTAATGATTTAGAAAAATATTTATTAGAAGTATATGATTTAGAAAGATTATCAGGTCGTATTGCTTTTGGATCTGCTAATGCTAGAGATATGTTACAACTTAAAAACTCTTTAAAAGTTTTACCTTACATTAAAGATATTTTAATTAAGATTGATTTTTATAAAAACATTGAAGATTTAAATGAATTATATGAATTGTTAGATAAAAGTATTTATGAAAATCCACCTATGACTATTAAAGAAGGATATATAATTAAAGAAGGATACAATAGTGAATTAGATGAATTGAAAGATTTAAGAAAAGGTGGTAAAGATTTTGTAGCTAAGTTTGAAAATGAAGAAAAAGAAAGGACTGGCATTAAAAATTTAAAAGTTGGTTATAACAAAGTATTTGGTTATTATATTGAAATATCTAAAGGTAATATTAATTTAGTAAAAGATGAATATGGTTATGAAAGAAAACAAACTTTATCTAATTGTGAAAGATATATAAGTCCAATTTTAAAAGAAAAAGAAAACTTAATATTAAATGCGGAAGAAAAGATTATTGATTTAGAATATCAATTATTTGTTGAAATAAGAGATAAAGTTAAAGAATATATTCCAAAATTACAGAGTATTTCTAAAGTTATTAGTGAAATAGATTGCCTACAAGCATTTGCTAATGTTTCATCTAGTAATAATTATGTAAGACCTAAATTAGTAGATGAAAGAGTTATTAAATTAATTGATGATAGACATCCTGTTGTTGAACAAGTAATTGATTCTGAATATGTTCCAAATGATATTATTATGGATTCAAATACTAATATTTTACTTATTACTGGTCCTAATATGGCTGGTAAATCAACTTATATGCGTCAATTAGCAATTACAGTTATAATGGCTCAAATAGGCTGTTTTGTACCTGCTAGTGAAGCTACATTGCCAATATTTGATGCAATATTTACTCGTATTGGAGCATCTGATGATCTAGTAAGTGGTGAGTCAACTTTTATGGTTGAAATGAATGAGGCTAATAATGCTATTAGTAATGCCACATCTAATTCATTAGTATTATTTGATGAATTGGGTAGGGGAACAGCTACTTTTGATGGTATGGCTTTAGCTCAATCAATTATTGAATATATTCACGATAATATTAAATGTAAAACATTATTCTCAACTCATTATCATGAATTAACTGATTTAGAAAATAATTTGAAAAATCTTAAAAATATTCATGTATCAGCTGTAGAAGAAGACGGTAATATTACATTTTTACATAAAATTAAAAATGGTAGCATTGATAAAAGTTATGGTATCCATGTTGCCAAATTAGCTAATTTGCCTGATTCATTAATTAAAAGAGCTAATCAAATATTAAATGTTTATGAAAATAAAGAGAAAAAAAGAGATGTTATTATCCAAGAAGCTTTACCATTAGATGATTTAATAAAAGAAGAATCAGAAGTAGAAAAAGAACTAAAAAAAATAAATCCTTTAGAAATGACACCTCTTGAAGCTATTAATTTTTTATATGAATTAAAACAAAAGATTTGATAAAATTCAAGTCTTTTTGTTAATTTATTGTTATATAAGTTAATTTATAGTATAATTGTATATAGGAAATATATCAGTTGTTGAGTGTCTACCTCTAATCTTTAATGAGAGGAGGTTTGATAAAATGTCAAAAAGAATTTTT
>CALVIQ010000092.1 GCA_944331815.1 uncultured Bacilli bacterium | reverse complement strand
ATTATATACGATCATAATTATTTAAGACCTAGTTACGCATTAAAATATAAAACCCCAATTGAATATAGAACTCAATTAGGGTTTAAATGAATATCTTTTAATTGTCTACTTTTTATTGACAAGTTCAGTTTAACATTTCTTAATCTTTTTTATTTTTTCTAAAATACTTGTTTTATGTTCTATAACAACATTTGTTTTTAAGATGAATGCTAATACTAATAACATTAATATACCATACATTACATATCCAAGTTGGCGATCTACTAAAACATATACAATTGAAGTAAATGCAAATAAAGCATCAATTAAACAAATAATTATTACTGTTTTTTTATGTGAAAATTTCATATTTAATAATTGATGATGGATATGAAATTTATCAGGTTTAGTAATACTTTCGTTTTTTAAATATCTTCTTATAATAGCAAATATAGTATCTAAAAATGGAATAGCAATTATTGTAAATGGAATTATTATTGATGTCATTGTTACATTTTTAAATCCTAATAAAGCAATTATACTTATAATATATCCTAAAAACATAGATCCAGTATCACCCATAAAAATTGAAGCAGGATGAGAATTATATTTTAAAAATCCTAAACATGACCCTAACATAATAAAACATAAAATAAAATCTAATCCTTGTGAACTTTTAAATATTGCAATGCTTCCTACTGTTAAGAAAAATATACTACTTATTCCTGCAGCTAATCCATCTAAACCATCTATTAGATTCATACAGTTGATAAATGATAAAATAAACAATATTGTAATTGGATAAGATAATAATCCAAAATTGATATAAATCCCAAAAGCACTAATGCTTGAAAGTAAAATATTTCCATAAAATACAACAATAGAAGCTGCTATTGTTTGCCCAAATAATTTAACTTTAGCATCTAATGGTTTAATATCATCTATTATACCAGTAATAACAATTATAAAACTTCCAATTAAAATTGAATTCATTAAATCATTAGATTTGCAAAATGCCATATATCCAAATAAGAAACCTGCAAATATAGCTAATCCACCTAATCTTGGAATTGGGATTTTATGAACTTTTCTTTTGTTAGGAATATCCATAGCTCCTACATGATTAGCAATTTTCTTTACATATGGAACTATTAAATATACAAATAAAAAACAAGCTAAAGTGACCAATAATATTTTAATAAATACTTCGTTTGACATGATTACACCTCTAGTTATAATTTTATCAAATTTTTATAAAATAGTCTATATATTTAATTACCATATTTTCCCATTAATCTAACACATATTTTCTATATTTATATTTTATAATGGATATAGAAATGAGGTGAGACTATAAATATTAAGATAATTGGAACTAATTGTAGTAATGGTATGAAATTATCTAAAATGGTTGATAAAGCAGTAGAAGAAATTAATTGTAATGCTGTTATTGATAAATTAGATGATTCATCTAAAAATAAATATGGAATTAAAAATGTTCCAGGCCTAGTAATTAACGGTCAAATAGTTAGTCAAGGAAAGGTGTTGTCTATAAGGGAAATAAAAAAGTTATTATTAGCTTAAAAGATTTATTTTTGAATCTTTTTTTCTTGTTTTTTTTTTTAATATAAAGTATAATTTATATGGTGATAAAAATGGATAAGAATAAGAAAAAAGAAATAGTAAAAATGTTATTGAAAAGTAAAGAAGAAATTGATGAAGAAGAATTAATGGAATTATTATTTGATCAACCAATTGCTGTTGATGTTGATAAATTAGATCAAAATAATTTAAAATTTTCAGATAAAGTAGCAGATACAATAACAGCTATAGCTGGTAGTTGGTATTTTATAATAGGATTTACTTTATTTTTAATAATTTGGATATTATTAAATGTATTTTTATGGGATAATGTTGATCCATATCCATTTATTCTATTAAATTTATTATTGTCTTGCATTGCGGCTTTACAAGCACCAATTATTATGATGAGTCAAAATAGACAAGCAAAAAAAGATAGTTTACGAAATCAAAATGACTATCGAATTGATTTAAAAAGTGAATTAATATTGGAACAGCTTCATGATCATATTGAATTAATTATTTCTAATCAAAGAAAAATTATTAAAAAATTAGAAGAAAAAGATATTGACTTGAATAAATAATTATTATATAATTATATAGAAGTAGGAATGGTTACTACTTTTGAGGTGATTCATGAAATATTCTAAACAGCGACAAAAAATACTTGAAATTATAAATAATAGTTATGATCATCCAACTGCTTACATGGTTTATGAAAAAGTAAAAAGAGAAATACCAGATATAAGCTTAGGTACAGTTTATCGTAATTTAAATAGTTTGGTAGAGAATAAATTAATTAAAAAAATACCATTAACTATTGATAGATTTGATAAAAATACTGATCATTGTCATTTATGTTGTGTGAAATGTGATAAAATAATCGATATTGGTTTGTTAAATATTGATAAATACATTTTAGATAATTATAATTTTAAAGTGTTAAGTAGTGATGTTGTTTTAATGGGAATATGTAATGATTGTATGGAAAGGATGAATTAATTATGGAATTAAAAGGAAGTAAAACAGAACAAAACTTAATGGCAGCTTTTGCAGGTGAATCTCAAGCAAGAAATAAGTATACTTATTATGCATCAAAAGCTAAAAAGGAAGGTTATGAACAAATAGCAGCTATATTTGAAGAAACTGCTGGTAACGAAAAAGAACATGCCAAAATTTGGTTTAAATTATTACATGGTGGCAATGTTCCAAGTACTATCGAAAACTTAGAAGATGCAGCAGCTGGTGAAAATTATGAATGGACAGATATGTATGCTGGATTTGCTAAAGAAGCTAAAGAGGAAGGATTCGATCATATAGCATTCTTATTTGAAAGTGTAGCTAAAATAGAAAAAGATCACGAAGAAAGATATAAAGCATTATTAGAAAATGTTAAAGCTGAAAAAGTATTCAATAAAGGTACTGAAGAAATGTGGATTTGTCGTAATTGTGGTCATGTTCATTTTGGTAAATCTGCACCTAAAGTATGTCCTGTATGTGAACACCCACAAAGTTATTTTGAATTAAGAAAAGTAAATTATTAAAAATTCTATTTAAATAGAATTTTTTTTATGCTATACTATTTATTGGAGATGATATTATGGATATTAGAATTAAAGAAGCTTTAGAAAAAGAAAAATTAAGACAACAAAATAATATTGAATTAATTGCTTCTGAAAATTATGTTTCTAAAGATATTTTAGAATTACAAGGAAGTATTTTTACTAATAAATATGCTGAAGGATATTCTGGTAAAAGATATTATGGTGGATGTGTTAATGTTGATACTGTTGAAGATTTAGCTATTGAATACGTAACTAAGTTATTTGATTGTAAATATGCTAATGTTCAACCTCATTCTGGTAGTAGTGCTAATATGGCTGTATATAAAGCATTATTAAATTATGGGGATAAAGTAATGGGTATGAATTTATCTCATGGTGGACATTTAACACATGGTCATCCTATTAATTTTAGTGGTTTAGAATATGAAATAATTAGTTATGATGTTGATCCTGAAACAGAAAAAATCAATTATGATAAATTAGAAGAATTAGCTTTAAAAAATAAACCTAAAATGATTATAGCAGGTGCTTCAGCTTATTCTAGAATAATAGATTTTAAAAGATTTAGAGAAATTGCTGATAAAATAGGAGCATATTTAATGGTTGATATGGCTCATATTGCTGGTTTAGTAGCAACCGGATTACATCCATCACCATTTCCTTATGCGGATGTAGTAACTTCTACTACTCATAAAACATTAAGAGGCCCAAGGGGCGGTATTATTTTGACTAATAATGAAGAAATAATTAAAAAAATAAATAAAATTATTTTTCCTGGTATTCAAGGTGGTCCTTTGATGCATGTTATTGCTGCTAAAGCACAGTGCTTCTATGAAGCATTACAACCTTCATTTAAAACATATCAAGAACAAGTATTAAAAAATATTAAAGCTTTATCTAACGTTTTATTAAATAATGGATTAAGAATAGTTTCTGGTGGTACTGATAATCATTTAATATTGGTAGATGTTACAGGTTTAAAAATGACAGGTAAAGAAGCTGAAAGTTTATTAGATGAAGTAAATATTACTGTTAATAAAAATACAATTCCATTTGATAAAGAATCACCTTTTAAAACTAGTGGTATTAGATTAGGAAGTCCTGCTATGACTACTAGAGGATTAAAAGAAGAAGATTTTATAGAAATAGGTAATATTATTGTTGATACTTTAAAAGGTGGTAATAAAGAAGAATTAAAATTAAGAGTTAAAAAAATAACTGATAAGTATCCATTGGAGGGATAATATGATATTAGATGGTAAAACTTTAAGTGATAAAATAAAAAATGAAATTAAATCAAAAGTTAAAAATTATTTAATAAAACCTACTTTAGCTGTTATTCAAATAGGTGATGATGAAGCAAGTAATATATATATTAATTCAAAAAGAAAAGCTTGTGAAAATGTTGGTATTAATTTTATTCATGCTAAGTTTGATGAAGATACAAATGAACAAGAAATTATTAATAAAATAATTGAATTAAATAATGATTCTTATGTTAATGGTATTTTAATTCAATTACCAATACCTAAAAAATTTGATACATATAAATTGTTAAATTTAATAAATAAAAATAAAGATGTTGATGGATTAACTGATATAAATATGGGGTTATTATTCAAAGATAATAATAATTTAGTTCCTTGTACACCCCAAGGAATAATAAAATTATTAGAAGAATATAATATAGATTTATTAGGTAAACATGCAGTAGTTGTAGGTAAATCCAATTTGGTAGGTAAACCACTTGCTATGTTGTTATTGCAAAGTGGTGCCACAGTCACTATCTGTCACTCTAAAACAGTAGATTTAAAGCAATATACTAAACAAGCTGACATATTGATATGTGCAGTTGGTAAAAAAGATTTAATAACTAAAGATATGGTTAAAGAAAATGTAGTAGTAGTTGATGTGGGAATGAATAGGGTAGATGGTAAGTTGTATGGTGATGTAGATTTTGAAAATATAAAAGATATTGCCTCTTATATAACACCTGTACCAGGTGGAGTAGGACCTATGACAGTTGCAATGCTACTTTCTAATGTTTTAAAAAATTATGAAAAAAATTTATAGGGGGATTTTATGGAAATAAACGAATTAAAAAAAACACCAATTTCACATTTGGTACTAATAATATTAGATGAGAAAAATAATATTTGTCTTAGAAAATTTGCTGAAATTGAGCTAAAAGAAAGAATAAAGCATTTAGGTACACAATATGATGATTTAATGCAATCAGAGTTAGAAGTGATAAATAAAAGAGGATTAGATATAGAAAATTATTTGTTTAGTACTAATCCTAATATGCAACAATTAATGGAATTATATTTTAATGAAGTATACGCAACAAAATTTGAAGATTCAAAAATATTATTTAGTGAAAGACATCTTTGTACAGATATGAATTTTATGGCTAAATTTTTTGATAAGATATGTGATATAGAAATTGCTAATTTAAGTAGAAGAATAAATTCTAAATATTTACAATCTGATAAATATACATTAATGTTATTTAAAAAAGCATTAGAACAAAGAAAAAAAGAAATAGCTGAAGAGAGAAAAACAATTTATAAAGGATTAGAAATTTTAGAATTTAATTCTGCTTTAAATTATTTGGATGACAATATTTTAATTTCACCTGGATCCAACATAAATGATGAAGAATTTTATAGAATGCAGATATCTAAATTACAACAAATTAAATATATTATATTAACGATTCTAGATGAAAGTATTTTTGATTATGATATATTTCAAAATTTATATGGTATGAAAAAAGTATTAGAAGATAGTTCAAAATTAGGTAGTCAAAGAAGAATATTATTATCTCAAGCAAAAGATGGAATTGATGTTGATTACGGAAGTGAAAATATGCAAAAAGCAAAACAAAAAGTAATAAGTTATTTAAAAGAACAAAAAAATTAAAAAAACTTATTGCAAAAATTGAATGAATATGATATTATTATATTGTTCAATTTTTTGGCGAGATAGCTCAGTTGGCTAGAGCAACTGGTTCATACCCAGTAGGTCGAGGGTTCGAATCCCCCTCTCGCTACCATTTAAAAAGTTAAACTAATTCAGAAATGAGTTAGTTTTTTTATTAAAAATTGATCAAATTGTAATTTAGATTCAAACAAAAAAGATAATAGCTTAGGATTTTATTAATAAATGTTATTAATTATGTTATAATATATATATTGACAAATAAACTAAAATGGTCTATAATCAACTTATATTTTGAATGCAACGAAGAAGAAGAGTAAAATATATTCAATGCGTAGAGAGTTATTGGCTGGTGTAAAATAACAATTGAAATATTTGAAGGAAGCTTTGGAGCAAAATAATGTATACAAGTTATTTCGTTAATCGCGTTAAGATATAGAGATATATAATTGTTAGTTAATTATATAAATTAAGGTGGTACCACGATAGATTCGTCCTTATTGGATGAATCTATTTTTTTTGTTTAAAGCGAGGAATGATAAAAATGAATTATAATGATTTGGCCAATTTACTTTATCCAAATGTTGCAAAAACAATTGAAGATTTAGAAAAGATGTATCCTGAAAGAATTTTACCTGAAGGAGCTCAAGTAATGAGATTTGCACCAAGTCCAACTGGAAGAATGCATTTAGGAAATTTGTATGCTTCTTTCATTCCAGAAGTTATAGCAAAACAAACTAATGGTGTATTTATAGTTAGAATTGAGGATACTGATCAAAAAAGAAAAATAGAAAATGGTATTGAATTGGGAATAAAAGATTTAGAACACTATAATTATATGGTAGATGAACACCCGATTAAAGGTGGCAATTATGGTCCATATATACAATCTAAAAGATTGGAAATTTATCATACGGTCGCTAAATATCTTGTTTCTATTGGTAGGGCTTATCCTTGTTTTTGTTCTGAAGAAGATTTAAACAATATGCGGAAAGTCCAAGAAAGTAGAAAAGATAGAATTGGATATTATGGACATTATGCAAAGTGTCGTAATTTAACATATGATGAAATAAAAGAGCATATTGATAAAGGTGATAAATGGGTATTAAGATTAAAATCAAATGGAAATTTTAATAATCAAATAATATTTAAAGATTTAGTTAAGGGAACAATAAAATTACCAGAAAACGATTTGGATCAAGTATTAGTTAAATCTGATGGTATACCCCCATATGCTTTTGCTCATGTATGTGATGATCATTTTATGAGAGTTACAATTGTTACAAGAGATGATTCTTATATTTCTTCAGTTCCTTATCATTTGGAATTATGGGAGGCATGTGGATTTAAACCTCCAAAATTTGCCCATCTTTTACCATTAAATATAAAAGATGGTAATTCAGTTAGAAAAATTAGTAAAAGAAAAGATCCAGAGGCCGCCGCAATATATTATCATGAAAAAGGAATTCCAGTAGAAGCAATTAAATTGTATTTTGCAACTTTAATGAATTCTAATTTTGATATTTGGTATTTACAAAATCCAACTAAATCCTATAGAGATTTTGAGTTCTCTTTTAGTAAGATGAGTAAAAATGGGGCACTATTCGATTTAGATAAAATAATAAATATATCTAGAAATTATATTTCAAAATTAACTGCAACAGAAGTTTATAATAATTTATTAGAATGGGCTTTAGAATTTGATAAAACTTTTGCTGAATTGATAACTAAATATAAACAATATACTATTGATATTTTAAATATAGAAAGAGAACAAAAGAAACCAAGAAAAGATTTTAGTTGTTATTCCGAAATCAAGAATTATATTTGGTATATGTATAATGAATTGTTTAATAACTTTGAATATGAATGGCAAGAAATAAAAGATACAAAAGAAATTAAATTAATATTAACTGATTATATTGATAATTATTATGATATTAATGATGATAAAGATACATGGTTTAATAAAATGAAAGATATTGCAACAAAATATAATTATTGCCATGATGTTAAAGAATATAAAGAAAATCCTAGCAAATATAAAGGAAGTATAATTGATATTAGTATGATTATTAGAGTTGCTATTACAAGTAAATCAATGACACCGGATTTATATGAAATAATGAAATTGTTAGGAATAGATAATATTAAAAATAGAATAAATTTATTATAAATTATTTTTAGCAATGGGTTGTTTATTAAACTATTTTCAAGGTTTCAGATATAATATTTAATCGTATCATTTTTTAAATTAAACTAATTCATAAATGAGTTAGTTTTTTTATTAAAAATTCATTCAACATAAACAAAATGAATAAAATTAAATGAATAAAATTAAATGTTGACAAAAACAAAATATTTTGTTAAAATTAAGTACATTGAAAACGAGGAAGAGAAATAGTAATAAAATCAATTATTTATAGTGAGTTATCGGTTAGTGGAAGATAATGATAATATTTTATGAACGCGTCTTGGAGTTTTAAAGCAGATCTGCTATAAAGATTAGAGTGTATAGTCTTCTATAAAATAAGGTGGTACCGCGAATAATTCGTCCTTATGTTATAGGGACTTTTTATTTTTGAAAGGGTGATTTTATGTATAAAGATTATATTATTAAATTAGTAAAAGAAATTATTAAAGATAAGGAAGTTGTAGTTGAAACACCACCTAAACCAAATATGGGTGATTATAGTGTGCCATGTTTTAATTTTAGAGATGAAACTAATAAAAATCCATTAGAAATAAGTAAAATGATTAAAGAAAATATTAAAGATGAAGAAAATATATTTTCTAAAATTGATGTAATGGGGCCTTATGTTAATTTTTATTTAAATTATGATAAAGTAAGTAACGTGATTAAAGAAGTATTAAATAATAAAAGCTATGGTTCTTTAAATCAAGGACATAATGATGCATTGTTAATTGAACATACATCAATTAATCCTAATGCTGAACCTCATATGGGTAGATGTAGAAATAGTTTAATAGGTGACTTTTTATCTAGACTATATGAATTTGTTGGATACAAAGTTGAAAGACATTATTTCATCAATGATTTAGGTAAAAAAATTGCTCTATTAGTAATAGGTGTTGAAAAGTATGGCTTAAAAGATGATTCTTTTAAAAGTATTTTAGATGTTTATGTTAAAATTTCTAATGAAGCAAAGACTGATTTATCTTTAGAACAAAAAGCTTTTGATTATTTGGAATTAGTTGAAAGTGGTAATGAAAAAATGATTGCTAAATTTAAGACTATTACTGATAAATGTGTTAATGGGCAAATGGAAATATTTAACCAATTAGATATTCATTTTGATGTTTTTACTCATGAATCCGATTATGTTTATAATAATTATTTAACTAATATTTTAAACAAATTAGATGAAAAAGGTAAATTAAGAGTAGATGAAAGTGGTCGAAATTATGTTGATTTAAGTGATTATGATATTCCTACTAAAGAACCAGTGCTAGTATTAACTAGATCTAATAAAACTTCTTTATATCCAATTAAAGATATCGCTTATACAATGCATAAAATGGATTTAAATGCTACTAATAACTATATTGTTTTAGGTGAAGATCAAGAAGTATATATGAAACAAATTGCTGCTACTCTAGATATATTGGGATATAAATCACCTAAATTAATAAGTTATTCATATGTTTTATTAGATGGTGATAAAATGAGTACTTCAAATGGAACTTTAGTATTAGTCACTGATTTTATTAAAGCGTTAAAAGAAAAAATTAAATTAGAATTTGATAATAGAAATTTAGAATGTAATCAAGAGACTTTAAATATTTTAACTAATGCATGTATTAAATATACTATGTTAAATGTATCTAAAAATAAAATAGTTAATTTTAATTTTGATAATGCTACTAGTTTTCAAGGAGAATCGGCTATCTACATTTTATATAGTATTGTAAGAATCAATTCTATTTTAAGAAATAATAAATATGATTATGTGGATATTAAATTAACTGATGAATTAGAATATAAAATCGTTAAAGATTTAATTGAATTCCCAAATTTAGTAAATGATTTATTAAAAACAGCAGAACCAGTATTATTAACTAAGTATATCTTTAATTTAACCCAAAAATTCTCATCTTATTATGAAAAAATAAATATAAGCAATATAGAAAATGAACAAATTAAATATTCTAAATTAATGTTATTAGAAGCTATTAAAGTAGTATTAACTAATGGTCTTAGTATATTAGGTATTAAAACGATAGAAAAAATGTAGAAATCCTACATTTTTTTGATATAATTATAATGGTGGGACTATGAATATACTTGAAAATGATAATTTACAAAATCTTATTTTGAAATCATTAAAATCAAATTATGATTTTAGTTATTTTTGCAAATTACTTAAAGAAAATAATTTTTTTGAATATTATGCAAAGTTATCAAATAAAGATAAATTTAACATTATATATTTTATAAAATTAATTGAAAGAAATGGTGAAACTTTAGATGAAGGCAATAATGATTTTTATAATGAGGTTAAAAAATGGGAAAGTAATTTAAATAACAGATTAAGTAATGAGAAAATTGAACAAGCCGAATTAGAATTTATTATAAAATTAGTGGCAGATAGTATAATTAATAATGAGAAAGTTGATAAAAATTTGATAATTAAAATAATCGAAAATTATATTTTTAAATTACCATTAGTGATTCCTGAAGAGTTACCCATTTTATTAATTTATAATTTTTATTTAATTAATCAATTTACAAATTCAAAATATAATATTTATTTTACAATCAATCCTAATTCATTTGCTCATACTAATTACTCAGAATATCCAGAAACTGTTTTTATAAATTATGAGGTGTATCATCAACTTTTTGGTTTAGAACAAATTAGCAAACAAGATTATTATGAAATGTTTTGTTATCAAACATTTGCTCTGTTACATGAATTTAAGCATTTAAAACAATTTGAATATATGAATAGTCATGATGACGAATATGCTAAAGTTATTGGATTAGATATGGGTATTGTTAGTTATAATTATGATTTTTATCTAGAAAATCATGAAATGTTTTTTATAGAAAGAAGCAAACAAATTCGGATATAACAATTTAAGTAATTTTTGTCATAATCTATTATCACAAGATTATATTGAAAAATTTATTGAATTATCAAAATCTAGAACATTATCTAATAAATTATCTAAAGAAGAATTTAAGGATAGATATAATAAAATATGTGGTCAAATTGCAAAAATGATTTCCCAAGATGATAAAATATCTAATTTATAAATTATAATAAGAAGGAGTATTATGATGTATGATGATTATGTAGTTTTTGATATTGAAACTACTGGACTTAATAAAAATTTTGATAAAATAATTGAAATAGGTGCTTTAAAATATAGAAATAATGTTTTAGTAAATGAATTTAATCATTTAATTAATCCTAAGATTAAATTACCCGAAATAATAACTACAATAACTGGAATTGAAGATGAAGATTTAGTAAATGAAGATACTATTGATTTGGTATTACCTAAATTTATTGATTTTATTGAAGATTTACCTTTGATTGCTCATAATAATGAATTTGATTTAGGATTTATTAATTTTAATTTAAATAAATTAAATATGAATAAGTTAAATAATCAAAACGTCGATACATTGTTACTTGCTAAAAAATATTTACCTCAAATGTATAATTATAAACTAGAAACTTTAAAAAAATATTTTAAAATTAATCAAGTATCTCATCGAGCAATTGGTGATTGTTATACGACAAATTATGTTTATCAAGAATGTAAGAAAAAAGCTTGTTTGAAATAAACAAGCTTTTTATTCTTTATTTATTAATCTTTCCCATTTGTCTTTAATAAATGAATTTCCTTTTAAATCATTAATATAATGATCATATATTTCATAAGCTCTATTTTTTTGACATTCGATTATTTTTTTATATATAGGGTTAAAAATTTTATTAATGTTTGTTAAAATAACACCAACAGCTACAATTAAAGAAGAAATTTTTATAATTAAATCCAAGATATCCATTTTTTATCACCTATTTTAAATTATGAATAACAGAATAAATCAATAATTTATTTTAACTATTTTCCTTTACTTTATTAAGTTTTTTTTGTATAATTAGTATGGTGGAAGGTATGCAAGAAAGATTAATTTGGTTATTAGATAATAAATTAGATATCATAAAAAATAAAATAATATTAATAATTGGTTTAGGTGGTGTCGGAAGTTATGCTTTAGAAACTTTAGCTCGTACTTATTTCAATAAATTAATAATAGTAGATAATGATAAAATTGATATATCTAATTTGAATAGACAATTGATGACTAATATAAATAATGTAGGATTATACAAAACAGATGTGTGGGAAGATAGAATTAAAAAAATAAATCCTGATTGCAAAGTTGTTAAAATTACAGAATTTATTACAAAAGATAATTTAAACTTATTATTTAAAGAAAAAGTTGATTATGTAATTGATGCTTGTGATACTTTGGAAACTAAAAAAGAAATAATTAAATATTGTTTAAAAAATAAAATTAAATTTATATCATCAATGGGAATGGCAAATAGAGTAGATGCTAGTAAAATAAAAATTAGTTATCTAGATAAAACTTGTTATGATCCTTTAGCTAGAAAATTAAGAAATCTAATAAAAAAAGAAAACATAAAAGGTAAAATTCCTGTTGTCTATAGTGAAGAACAACCTTTGAAAAGTAATAAATTAGGTTCTATTAGTTATGTTGTAGGAACAGCTGGTTTGTTATGTACTAATTATGTTATCAATGATATTATAAAAGAGGTTAATGATGAAAGAATTATTAGAAATAATTAAAAATTTAGATGGTAAAGTATTAGGAATTGGATTAGATGAAAAATTAACTAAAGCAATTGAAGATAATGATAAAATAATAGAATGCAATTTATTAAATTCTTATACTAAAGGTAAAAATAAATTTAGCTTATTTAATAAAACCATTAAAATTAAAAAAATAAGAAAAGTTTTTAAAAAGAAAAAAATTAATTATGTTATATGTAATTATGATGAAATATATAAATATTTTAATACATTTATTAAGGATAGTATTTATATAAATAATAAAAAAATATATTATTTTGGTAATGTTGATATTGAGTTGTTGAAAAGCAAATACAATAGATATGACACAAAAATAATTATTAAAAATAAGAATTTAATTGAAATTGATACTAGCAAAGCAAAAAATAATTTTTTTAAAGATATTTATTATAGATTAAAAGAATTTAAAGATAAATTAATTGAATTAATTGGTGATATTTTAATGAATTAGGAGGATATTTATGAAAAAAGGATTTACTTTAGCAGAATTATTAGGTATTATTATAATTTTAGGAGCTTTAATGTTAGTAATTATTCCACTTGTCTCATCTGCTATAAGAAGCGGTAATGAAGAATTATATAATAATCAAATAGATGGTATTAAATTGGCATTAGAAGCATGGATGAGTGATAACCAAAGACCAAATGAAGGAGAATATATAACATTAAGTTTAAGCCAATTAAAAGAAGCTGGTTTAATTGAAATAGATATCAAAAATCCTAAGACAAAAGAACTATTTCCTAATGATATGATTTTAAAAATAAAAAACAATAACGGAATTATTGAATATGATGTTAATGTTAATGGCAGTAATACTAAAGATTATAATTCTCTTACTAGTATTAAAGTTAATGGTAATATATTAGATTATGTTGAAATTGGAAGTTCAAATTATAATGATTTGGGTGTAACTGCAAAAGACACAACTAACAACATCATATCTGATGTTATTATTACTACTACCCCTGATTTAAATTTAAATAAAAAAGGTATTTATTTAGTGCAATATAAAACAGTTGATAATGTTGCTTATAGGACAATTGTAGTAAGAGATACAGTAGGGCCAGAAATAACTTTTAATACTAATTTGGAAATGACTTATGAACAATCAAGAACTTATAATTTTAAATCTGATATCACAGTAACTGATAATAGTAATGAAGATGTTGAGGTAACAGTTGAATCAAATATTAAACCTTTAGCTGGAAATTATACAGTAAAATATATCGCTAAAGATTCTTCAGGAAATGAAACTATTAAATTACGAAAAGTTACAATAAAGGAGTAAACATTATGTATTTGAAAGCAATTAAAGCACATGGTTTTAAATCATTTGCTGATAAAACACTTATTGAATTAAATAACAGAATAACAGGAATTGTTGGTCCTAATGGTAGTGGTAAAAGTAATGTTGTTGATGCAGTAAGGTGGGTATTAGGTGAACAATCTGTAAAATCATTAAGAGGTGACGGAAATATGACTGATGTCATATTTTCTGGTAGTAAATCAAGAAATCCCTCTAATGTAGCGTCTGTAACTTTAATATTTGATAATACTGATAAATATTTACCATTAGAATTTAATGAAGTAGCAATTAAAAGAAGAGTTTATAAAGATGGTAGTAATGAATATTTTATTAATAATGAAAAAGTCAGATTAAAAGATATAACAAATTTGTTATTAGATAGTGGTGTAGCTAAGGAAAGTTTCAATATTATTTCTCAAGGTAAAATTGAAGAAATATTATCTAATAAACCAGATGATAGGAGAATTATATTCGAAGAAGCATCAGGGGTTTTAAAATATAAAAGAAGAAAAGAAGAAGCTATAAGAAAATTAGATAAAACGCATGATAATATGAATCGTATTAATGATATTATTAATGAATTAGAAGATAGAATTGAGCCACTAAAAGAACAAAAAGAAAAAGCTTTAAAATATCAAGATTTAAATATTGAGTTAGAAAATATTGAAATTGCTTTATTAAGTGAAGATATAACCAATTTAAACTTTGATTATCAAAATAAGAAAAATAGAATTGAAAATTTAAAACTAGAAATATCTAAATTGACTACTGATAATAGTAAATGTGAAGCAAAAATAGAACAATATAAGAAAAATATTATTGATATTGATATTGAAATAAAAAAATATCAAGATTATTTAATTAAATTAACTAGTGATGTCGAAAAAATAAATAGTCGTAAAGCAATTATTTTAGAAAGACAAAAGTATAGTGTTGAAAATAGTAAAGTTCATGAAAATTTAGTATTATTGAAAGAAAAAGAATTGAAATTAACTACCGAATTAAACAGTATAAAAAATGAAAAAGATTTCATTGAAAACCAGATAATTGAATTAAGTAAAAAAATTGATAATTTAAATAAAGATATCAGTAATATAAAGGAAAATAAACAAAAATTAGATATATCATTACAAAATAATTTAAGAAATCAAAATAATTTAAATTTACAAATTGAGTCTTTAAAATATAGTATTGATAATAATAGTAGTTTACCAACTTCTGTTAAAAAAGTATTAGATAATCCTAAATTATGTGGTATTCATGATATAATTGGTAATTTATTTGATGTCCCTGAAAAATATTCTTTAGCTATTTCTACTGCTTTAGGTGTTTCTTCTACTAATATTGTAGTTGATAATGAAAATTGTGCTAAAGAAGCTATTAATTATTTAAAAGAAAACAAATTAGGTAGAGCTACATTTTTTCCATTAAATATTATTAAACCAAAAAATATTGATATGAACATAAATTTAACTGGATTTATTGATATTGCTAGTAATTTGATTAAGTACGATTCAAAGTATTCTAATATAATGTTAAATTTATTAGGAAATGTGCTAGTAGTTGATAATATTGATAATGCTAATATAATTGCTAAATACATAAATTATAGATATAGAATAGTTACTTTAGATGGTGAATTATTGCATGTTGGAGGTTCATTAACTGGTGGTAATATAATTAAAACAAGAAATATTATATTAGAAAAGTATGAATTAGAAAATAAAATAAAAGAAATTAAAATAATTTCCGATAACATAAGTAAAATAGAAGAAAAAATAAATGAAATTGATAATGATTATAAAGCAGTTGAAGATAAGATTTATTTAATCAACAAAGAAAAAATGAATAAAGAAGTGATATTAGAAAATTATCAAAAAGAAATAGCAAATAAAACAGAATTTTTAAAAGAAACAACTTATGAAATAATGGGCAATAATAATATATTGGATAATAAATTACAAGAAGAAGAACAACAAGTGTTGAAAGAATATTATGAAACTTTAGAAAATAAAAATAAAGTAAGTTTATATTTAAATAATTTATTGAAGAAAAAAGAGGATTTGAATAGTGAATTATCCGATTATGAACTAACTGTAAAAAAAGAAAATAGTTTATATAATGCTAAAAAAGAAGAATTAAATAGTTTAGAAATTTCTGTTAATAGGTTAGATGTTAAAATAGATAATTTGTTAAATACTTTATCAGAAAATTATTCTATTACTTATGATACAGCTATAACTAGATATAAATTAGATATGGATATTGATATAGCTAGAAACAAAGTTAATAGTTTAAAAAGACAAATTAAAGAAATTGGTAATGTTAATTTAGATTCCATCGAAGAATTTGATAAAGTTAATGAAAGGTATGAATTTTTAATTAATCAAAGAGATGATTTAACTAAAGCTGAAAATACTTTATTAGAAATTATATCTGAAATGGATAAAGTAATGGAAAAAGAATTTATTAAAACATTTAAAGTTATTAAAGAAAATTTTAATATAACTTTTAAAGAATTATTTAAAGGTGGAAATGCTGATTTAAAACTAACTGATCCCAACAATATTTTAGAAACAGGCATTGAAATAGTTGCATCACCTCCAGGTAAAAAATTAACAACAATTTCATTATTATCAGGTGGAGAAAAAACATTTACGGCAATTAGTTTATTGTTTGCTATATTAAAATCAAAACCAGTACCATTTTGTATACTAGATGAAGTTGAAGCTGCATTAGATGATGTTAATGTAGATTCATTTGGCAAGTATGTATGTAATTTAAAAGATAAAACACAATTTATTATAATTACTCATAAGAAAAAAACAATGGAATATGTTGATACTTTATATGGTATTACAATGCAAGAATCTGGAGTTAGTAAATTAGTAAGTGTAAAATTAGAAGAAATAGAATGAATTTCTTCTTTTTTATATTTAAAAGATTATTTTTTGAAATATAAAAAAGGAAAAAATTTCCTTTTAAGTATTATTATAAAAATTTTAAATTAATCTAATTTCATTTTCGTTAAAGAATGGTTTATCTTTATTAATTCTATCATAAAATAAGATACCATTTAGATGATCTATTTCATGTTGGAAAGCAATTGATAATTCTTCTCTTGCTCGTACTTTTATTTTGTTACCATCAATATCATATCCTTCGATTGTAACTCTTGCGTATCTTGGAACATGTCCTTCAACTTCACGATTCACTGATAGGCATCCTTCACCAACATCAGCTGCAATCATTTCATTAGAATATGACACTATTTTAGGATTAACAAACACATATTCATCAAAAACTCCATCTTTAACTTCATGGACAATTATTATAATTCTTTTATTTAAACCTAATTGTGGAAATGCTAAACCCATACCTGGTCTTAATTCATATTTAGTTGCTAAATCCTCTATTTGACTAAATGTTAATTCATCAATAGCTCTTTTGATCAAATCTTTATCTTCTTTTGATAATGGAAAGGTAGCATCTTTGCTAATTATTCTTAATCTTTTATCTTTTTCATCTAATATATCTAATTTTTTAAACATAATATCAACTCCCACAACACAAGTATTTTACCACATTTTTTAAAAATTGCAAAATAAAAGGAAGATTATCTTCCTTGGCAAGGTGATTGAGTATGACAGCCACAGTTGCTTTCAAATGCTCTGGCACCAATGATTATTACTAATAAAATAAATAAAACTAAAATGATAGCAGCTCCATATCCAGAACCGTATCCATAGCCATATGGTTGATTGTAACCATAACCGCTATATCCTCCGTAGTAATACATATTATTACCTCCTTCTAGCTAATATATTTTATTATTATTTAGATAATTTGTTCATTTAAAATACCTAAATTTAAATATTTGTGTTTTCAAATTTGTAAATATGTGATATCATATTATAAGGTGGAAGGTATGAAAAAGTTCTTAAAAAACCTAAAAAATTTATTTAGTAAGATGGATAAATCTTTATTTATTGTTACTATTTTATTTTTCTTATTTGGTTTATTAAATATAGTTACAGCTTCAAGTCGTGAAGCTGTAGTTAGATATGAGGTTTCAACATATCATTATTTTTTCAAGCAATTACAAATGTTAATAGCTGGTCTTATTAGCTCTTATATTATTTTGAATATGAAAACAAAAGTATATAAAAATTTAATATGGCTTGCTTATTTAATTGTTTTAGGATTAGTAATATTATTATTTCCATTTGGAAAAGAAGTCAATGGAGCAACTAACTGGTTACCAATTCCAGGATTTGGTACTTTACAACCTAGTGAATTTGCTAAACCTGTAATGATTGTGTTATTTGCTATATTATTTGAACAAAATTATCGCATTTTAAATTCTGACAATCCAAAAAGATGGTCTAAAATTAGTTTAATACTACTAATAGCGGTTTTAATTCCTATTTTAACATTTAGCCAAAAAGATTTGGGTGGAGCATTAATAATGATGGGAATATTTGGTGTATTATTTTTAGCAAGTCCTATTAGAAGAATAGATAAATTAAAGATAATTGGACTAATGTTTTGTCTTTGTATTGTAGGTATGTCAGCAGTTGTTATGAAACAAGGATATTTATTAAGTGATGCTCAGATATCACGATTTGATTTTTTTAATCCTTGTTCTAAATATGAAACAACAGGATATCAAATATGTAATGGTTTTATTGCTTTAAATGATGGTGGCTTATTTGGATTAGGAATTGGAAAAAGTAAACAAAAATATTCTTATATTCCAGAACCTCATACTGATAGTATATTTGCTATTATTGGTGAAGAGTATGGTGCAATAAAATGTAGTTTTATATTTTTAGCTTATATATTTGTTTTGTTTAGGATATTAAAAATTGCTACTAATGCAACAACAATCAGAGGAAGATATATTTGTTTAGGTATAGCAACATATATATTTTTACATATATTTATTAATTTAGGTGGTTTATTTGGCATAATACCATTAACTGGTGTACCACTTCCATTTTTATCTTATGGTGGTACATTTGCAATTAGTTTAATGTGTTCTTTAGCTGTTGTTCAAAGAATACATATTGAAACAAAATTAGAAAAATTTAAATTAAATCATTAAATTGACAAAATTTTAATGATTTTTTTTTTATAATTAAAAGGAGGTGATGATTATACGAAAATATATTTAGATTTAATTATGATTTTAAATTTTATATTTGATTTTTTATTACTATTAGCAGTTTCAATTATACTTCGAAGAAATGTAAGTATATATAAAATATTAGGTGGTTCTTTTATTGGAGGAATTAGTATTTTATTTTTATTTGTAAGTAATTCATTAATGTTATTTTTATATAAAATAATTATGAGTATAGTTATGGTAATAGTTAGTTTTGGTTTTAAAAATATAAAATATACATTAAAAAACATAATATATCTTTATATGACTAGTATTGTTTTAGGTGGTTTTTTATATTTTTTGAATGTTGAATTTTCGTATAAACAATATGGTATTATATTTATTAATAATGGATTATCGATTAACGTTATTTTTTTAATCATATTTAGTCCAATTATTATATATATTTATATTAAACAAGGATTATGTTTAAAAAATAATTATAATAATTATTATAAAATAAATATTTATTATAAAAACAAAAAATATTTATTTAATTCATTTTTAGATACTGGTAATAATTTAGTCACACCTATAACAAACAAACCCGTTATACTAATAGACAAAGAAATAAAATTAGATAATTTTTTTTACATACCTTATAAGTGCGTTAAAGGTGATGGATTAATTAAATGTTTTAAAGTAGATAAAATTGAAATTGAAGGGATGATTAAAAAAAATGTAGTTGTAGGTATTTTAAAAGACAAAATAAAACTTGATGGTGTTGATTGTTTGCTAAATAAAAAAATATTGGAGGGATAAATTGTTAACAAAATTAAAAAAATTAATTATAAAATTATTTACACAAGAAGTTTTTTATGTTGGTAGTGCTGATAAATTGCCAGCTCCTTTATCAAAAGAAGAAGAAATATTATATGTGACTAAGTCTATGGAAGGAGATGAATTTGCACGTGCTAAGTTAATCGAACATAATTTAAGATTAGTGGTTTTTTTAGCAAAAAAATATGAAAATACTAAAGTTGATTTAGAAGATTTAGTTAGTATCGGAACTATTGGATTAATTAAAGGGGTTAATACTTATAAATTAGATAAAAATATTAAATTGGCAACTTATGCTTCACGTTGCATTGATAATGAAATTTTAATGTTTTTAAGAAAAAATAAAAAAAGAAAAGGTGAAGTTAGTTTTGAAGATAGTTTGAGCTATGATGCAGAGGGAAATGAGCTACACTTAGAAGATATATTAGGTACGGAACCAGATATAGTTACTAAAGGATTAGAAGAGGAAACAAATAAAAAAATATTATATAATGAAATAAATAATTTAAATAAAAGGGACAAAGAAATAATAGTCTTAAGATATGGTTTATATGATAATGAAGAAAAAACGCAAAAAGAAGTTGCTGAAATGTTAGGTATATCACAATCATATATTTCTAGAATAGAAAAAAAAGTTATTAGAAGACTTAAAAGAATAAATAGTTAAGTCTTTTTCTCTTGACAAGGTAAAAATAATAGTGTATAAATTATATTCGAGGAGTGATGATATTGAAATTAGTTATTGTTGAGTCCCCAAGTAAAAGTAAAACAATTGAAAAATATCTAGGTAAAGATTATGAAGTTTTATCTAGTAAAGGTCATATAAGAGATTTATCAACTAAAGGAAAATATGGATTAGGCGTTGATATTGAAAATGATTTTAAGCCTGATTACATTACAATTAAAGGTAAATCTAAATTAATTAACGATTTAAAAAAAGAAGTTAAAAAAGCTGATTTTGTCTATCTTGCAACCGATCCCGATCGTGAAGGAGAAGCAATTTCTTGGCATTTGTTTGACACTTTAAAATTAAAAGATGAAAATTATCAGAGAATAGTATTTAATGAAATAACTAAAGATGCAGTTATTAATTCATTTAAACATGCTAGAAAAATAGATCAAAATTTAGTTAATAGTCAAGAAACAAGAAGAATATTAGATCGAATAATTGGTTTTAGATTAAGTAAATTGATGCAAGCTAAAACTGATGGTACTAGTGCTGGTCGTGTTCAAAGTGTGGCATTAAAATTAATTGTTGATAAAGAAAGAGAAATAAACAAATTCGATCCAGAAGAATATTGGACTATTACTGGTATATTTAAAGATTTTGAAGCAGATTTGTTTAATTACAATAATAAAGATATAAAAATATCTAATGAGGCTAAAGCTAATGAAATATTAGATAAATTAGGTAATACGTTTAAAATAGTTAGTGTTGATAAGAAAACTAAAAATAAGAAATCTAATCCACCATTTATTACAAGTACGTTGCAAAGATTAGCTTCTAATAAATTGGGGTTTAATGCAAAAAAGACGATGTCTTTAGCACAAAAACTATATGAAGGAATCGAACTTAAAGATGAAACAGTCGGTTTGATTTCCTATATGAGAACTGATTCTGTTAGATTATCTGATGAATTTATTAAATCAACATATGGTTATATTAAAGATAAATTTGGTGAAGAATATATTGGTTATGTTAAATCTAATAAAAATATGGATAATGTTCAAGATGCTCATGAAGCAATTAGGCCAACTAGTATTAATAGAACTCCTGAATCAGTTAAACCTTATTTATCTAATGATGAATATAAATTATATAAAATGATTTATTATCGTGCTTTAGCAAGTTTAATGAAAGATGCTACTACTATTAATACAACTGTTATTTTAGATAATAATAATTATCAATTTAAGGCAACTGGCCAAATTATAGATTTTGATGGTTATTTAAAAGTTTATAGTGATTATGAAGATACAAAAGATAAGATTTTACCACCATTAGAAACTTACAATTCAAATGTATTAGTATCTAATGAAATAATTAAGGAACAACATTTTACTAAGCCACCTAGCAGATATACGGAAGCAAAATTAATTGAAGAAATGGAAAAATTAGGTATTGGTAGACCTAGTACTTATGCCACAACTATGGAAACATTAAAGCAAAGAAATTATGTTACAATTGAAGATAAAAAATTTATTCCAACTGATATTGGTATCGAAATAACTGATAAATTACAAGAATGTTTTAGTCATTTAATTAATGTTGAATATACAGCTAATATGGAAAACGATTTAGATAAAATTGCCGAAGGAAAAGAAAATTGGGTTAAAACTTTAAAAGATTTTTATAATGATTTTGAACCAGCCTTAAAAAATGCTTTTGATTTATTGCCTAAAAAAGAAGCAACTAAAACAGGTGAAGCATGTCCAGAATGTGGTAGTGATTTAGTAATTAGAAAAGGTAAGTATGGTGAATTTACTGCATGTAGTAATTATCCTAATTGTAAATATATTAAACCAAGTGAAGTAAAAGAAATTATGGATTGTCCTAATTGCAATGGTAAAATAATTGAGAAAAAAAGTAAAAAGGGAAAAATATTTTATGGATGCAATAATTTTCCAAAATGTAAAACTGCTTTTTGGGATATGCCAATAGATGAAAAATGTCCAAATTGTAATAGTTTATTAACTATTAAAGGAAAAAAAATAAAATGTTCTAGTTGTGATTATGTTAAAGAAGATTAAATTCCAATGTCATTAACTTAAGCAAGAATTTTAGAAAAAAAATTCTTGCTTTTTTGTTTATATAACTTTTATGTTTAATTTTAGACACAACAAAACAATTGATACTTATTATCAAAATTTTACTATTA
>CALVIQ010000091.1 GCA_944331815.1 uncultured Bacilli bacterium | reverse complement strand
GAGCTGTTAATAAATTAAAATACCCATATTTTTGTGTCTACAATTAAGGTTTCTATACCTTCTTGGTATGTCCATTTTATTGGATACCTTCTTCTAATTGTGTCCACACTTATGGGTACATTATATTTTGCTGCTTGTAGTAAGCCTTCTTTTTTACCTTTCTTTATCCCTTTTTTTATTCCTTGTTCTTCAGCTTCACTTTTTATGTAATTTTCTCGCATTTCTCTTTCTTGTTCTGGACTAAACCATTTCACTACTAATTCATCTTTATTTGCTTCTTCTACACTTTTACTAAATTCTTTCACAATTTCATTTCTCCTTCCTAATTCTTCTAATCCTAACATTGCATATATTTCTTCTTTTGTTAACTTATAATTATTATAATATTTTTTTAGATAAAAGTCTACATTTAAATTCTTTATTTCTATTTTCGTTGTTACTTTCTTATTTGTCTTAAAATTAAATATTTCTATATCTTCAATTCCGTATTTTTTTCTTCCAAAATTTATATTTATTTGAATAACATTTCCTTTTAACGTTTGTTTATATTTTTCACTTTTATCTAAACACAATTTAAAAACATATAATAAATTTCGTTCAATTATATATTTATTATAATTAGAATTTAACTCGATATTAATATATTCATCATCTGCTTTAATCAATAAATCTAATTTTTGACCAATATTTTTTATATTGTCTTTAATTAAATTAGGATTTAATATAATAAATTCGTTATATTTTTTATTTAATACTTGTTCAATTAATTTTTTTAACTACTGCATACATAAATATAACTTCATATTTTACTGTATAAAATTTAATCATATATAGCCTCCTACTAGTTATATACGATGAAACAATAGTAATTTCCTACAATATCATAAAAAAATTGTAATTTCTTACAATTTATTTATGATATGTTTCATTATTTAATATTTTGAAACTACGATATATTTGTTCTAATAACATTACCCTAAATAATTGATGAGGAAAAGTTAACTTAGAAAATGATAACTTAAAATCACTTAATTTTTTAATATCTTCATGTAATCCATCAGAACCACCAATAATAAAGGTTATATTAGGATTATTTAAAAATATATTATCTATTTTTTTAGAAAAATTAATTGAATCTAACATTTCTCCTTCTATTTCTAAGGTTATTATATAATCTTTATTAATATGTTTTAAAATATTGTCTTTTTCATCATTTATATTACTATCTTTTAATTCAATTATTTCTATTTTTGTGTATTTACTTATTCTTTTACTATATTCTAAGCAAGCATCAACTAAATATTTTTCTTTTAATTTACCAACACATATTATTTTTATCATACTTCTATTAACTCCGTGTTTTCATTTTGTTTTGCAATCATAATTTTAATGTTTTCAATATCATTTAAATTATTTAATGCTATTTCAGGGTTATTATTATGTTCAGAAAGATGAGCTAAAACTATATACTTTGTTTTATTTCCTATTATCTTTTTTAAATATTCATGACATTGATTATTTGACAGATGTCCTTTATCACCTAGTATTCTTTGTTTTATTTGATATGGATAATTAGGATTATTCATAAGCATTTCAATATCATGATTGCTTTCAAATATATAAAGATCCTTATTATTTATTTTTTTTAAATTTTTAATGTTTATATATCCTGTATCTGTTACATAAACAACTTCTTTATCATTACTTTTAATAATATACCCAACTGAATCAGTATCATGAGATGTTTTAAAATAATCAACTTCTAGATCACTTAATAATACTCTATTTTCTAATATTTCATAATCACTTACTATATTTGATAATTCATTATACATATCGTTAGTCATAAAGACTTTAGGATGATGTTTTTTTATGAAAACTTTTAATCCTGCAATATGATCAGTATGAGTATGAGTAATAAATATGCTACTAATATCATCAGGATTAATTCCTAATGATATTAATTTTTTTTCAACATATAAACTACTCATTCCTAAATCTATTAATATTCTTGTATTATTTGATTCAATATAAGTACAATTTCCTTTTGAACCGGAAGCTAAAACTGAAACTTTCATTAATATATACTCCAAGGATTAATGTGACAATATTGACAACCTTTCCAAACTTCAAAATGAATATGTGGGCCTGTTGAATAACCTGTTGAACCTACATAACCAATTTGTTGACCACGAGCTACAGTACTTCCAACTTCTATTCCATCCATAAATTTATTCATATGAGCATATAATGTATAATAACCATTATTATGATTAATTACAATATAATTACCATAAGAATAATGATATTCTTTAACAATAACTGTTCCATTATTTGCAGCATATATTGCAGAATTATATCCTGTACCTGCTATATCGATTGCTTGATGAAACTTACGTTCACCTGTAATTGGATGAATACGCCATGCATAATCATCCGTTATTGTCCAACCACTTTCACTTGGCCAACCCCAGTTAGATAAATCTCCAACATTAGGAACATATTTATCACCTTTTATAACTACTTTGTCAACACTTGGCTTTAATGTTTCTTTGCCAATTGGTTCAACAAATTCAATATTACCATTAACAATTTTTTGTTTTTGACTAATTCGTTCTAATCCATTTTCACCCTCTTGAACTACTTTTTCATATCCAATATATTGAGTATCATCATATTGATATACAGTTTTAAAATCATTTTCTTTATCTTCTACAATATATTTTTCAATTACTACTTTTAGTTGTGGATTAGTTTCTTTAATTAAAACTTCAGTTCCAACAGCAATCAAACTATTTTCATCGACATATTTAGGATTAGAAATTAAAAATTCTTGATTACTTATTTTGTTGTTAAAAGCAATATCTTTAATCATTTCGCCTTCTTTAACTGTATAAGTTTTTGTCACTGGATCATTTCCATATAGAAGAAATTGCGCTAAATCATTATAGTCAGTATAAATTTTTTCACTTGTTGGAATTTGTGTTTCTTTTACATTAATTTCTTCTTGAATATAAACATTTTCAATTAAAGAACCAACTGTTTCTATTTTTATTTGATTATCTTCTAAATATGCTTCATAATCATCTTTACCGACATATGTAGCTATCAATTCTCTAACAGCTTGTTCAAATACATCTTTATTTATTGTATAAATATATTTTATATTATCTTCATTACGGATTGTAAATTGATATCCTTTTACAGTAAAAGATTTCATTTTAACAATTTTTGAATATATATCATCAATTGATGTTATTTCTCCATTGTATGTTAATATCTTTTCTACATCTAATCCAGTTGGTGTATATATTTTTTCAATTGTTTCTCCTTCTTTAAAGGTAATATCCATACATTTAACATCTTCATTTTCATAATATTTGACATTTTCACTTTTATCAATTAAGCCTTGTAAATTTTCTTCAGCTATTATTTCATCTAATGAACGTTCATCTTCACAATATGTTTTTGTTACATTTTCTAAATTTATTAAATGTTCAGTTTTTTCATTAATATAATTTTCTAAATCACTTTTAGAAGTAATTGTACCTAAATATATTCCATCTAAATAAACATTGTATAATTCTTGAGGATAACTCATTTGATTATAATCAAAACATAAGAAAAATAAAATTATTCCTAAAATTAAACAAGATATTATAGAAATTATTTTTTTCATACATCACCTTCCATACTTTCATCCACTGAATTAAATGTACTGGTATTGGTTTTAAATATTAAAGGAATATCAGTAACTGGACCATTACGATGTTTAGCAATAATTAATGTCGTACGACTAGTATTTTCATCAATTCTTGCTTCTCTATCATAATAATCTTCTCTATGCAACATTGCAACTATATCGGCATCTTGTTCGATAGAACCAGATTCTCTTAAGTCACTTAATATTGGGCGATTATCTTTTCTTCCTTTACCTTCAACACTTCTTGATAATTGTGATAAAGCAATAACTGGAACTTTTAATTCCATTGCTAAAGTTTTTAAATTTCTTGAAATTTCAGTTACTTCTTGAACACGATTTCCTTTATATCTATCTGAACCTTGAATTAATTGTAAATAATCGATTATAATTACATCCAATCCATCTTTCATCGAAGCCAATCTTCGACATTTAGCTCTTATTTCACTAATAGTCATACCTGATGTATCATCAATATACATCTTTGTTTCAGCTAATCTACTAATTGCTTCGTTTATTCTTTTCCAATCTTCATTTTTTAAATTACCACTTTTTAGTTTATCACCAAATATTTGACCAACTGAAGCAAGCATTCTCATTACTAATTGTTCTGCACTCATTTCCATATTGAATAAGGCTACAGTTTTGCCATTTAATGCAATATTAGTAGCCAAATTTAGAGCAAACGCAGTCTTACCCATACCAGGGCGAGCAGCTATAATTATTAATTCATGAGGATGTAATCCAGAAGTAATTTTATCTAATTTATAAAAGCCAGTCGAAATACCAGTCATTTCACCTTTATTTTTAGATATTTTTTCTAAATCTGCTTGCGTTTTAAACAATACATCTTGAATACTTCTAAATTCACTACCTTTTCTTGTTTTAACAACATTTAATATTTTTGTTTCAGCATTATCTAAAATGTCATTAATACTATTATTTGAATTATAAGCATCTGTTACTATATTAGTAGCTTCATCAATTAATCTTCTTAAAATAGCTTTTTCTTCAACTATTTTAATGTATTCTTCTATATTAGCAGCAGTAGGAACACTTCTAGCAACAGTAGTTAAATATTCAATACCACCAATAGTATTTAACCAATTTCTTCTTTTTAATTCTTCACTAACAGTCATTATATCTATTGGTTTATTTGCTTCAGCTAAATCTCTTATAACTGAAAATATTTTACTATGACTATCTAAATAAAATAAATTTTCATTTAAACTTTCAATACCTTTTTGTAAAGCATATTTAGTTAAAAACATCGATCCTAAGACCGCTTGTTCAGCTTCAATACTATGAGGTATAGTTTTTTCTTGCATAAAAACACCTACTTTACTAAGTTAACTTTTAAATTTGCTATTACTTTTTTATGTAATTCAATATTTACAATATGAGTACCTAAACTTGATAAAGGATGATCTAATTTTATTTTGTTTTTATCAATATCATAGTTTAATTTTTTTAATTCTGTTACAATTTGTTTAGAACTAACACTACCAAAAACTCTATCTTGTGTACCAACTTTTACCTTAATATTAATTTTTAATTTTTCTAATTGTTCTTTTAACTTTTCACATTCTTTTATATGTAAATTTTCTTCTAATTCTTGTTTAGATTTAACAGTATTATAATGTTTTAAATTAGACTCATTTGCAATATTAGCAATTTTATTTTTAATTAAAAATGCTCCATAGCCATCTTTTACTTCTTTTATTTCACCTTTTTTACCTTGTCCTTTTAAATCTTTTAGGAATATTACTTTCATTTTTCCTCCTTTAGAACACTTAATAAAAGTTCTTTTACTTCACTAATTGTTTTTTCTTTTATTTGGGTAGCAGCTTCTGTATAATGACCACCACCGCCTAATTTAGCCATTATTTCTTCAACATTTATTTTTCCAATTGATCTTGCACTTATTCCTACGACATTACTTTTAATCTTTCCTATTACAAAAGATGCTTCAACATTTTCAAATTGTAACAATTCCTCAGCAATAGAAGCCAAATCTTTATTTTCATATACTTTATTGTCTAATATACACAAAATCATTTTTTCATTTATCATATAGCTTTTTTCAATTAATTTTTGTCTTTTAATATATAATTCTTTATTTTCTTGCAATAATTCTTGTTTCAAGATATTATCTGCTCCTAATTGAATTAAATATGCAGCTGCTTCATATGTTTTATCAGTTGTCTTTAATCTAAAATTATTAGTGTCTATTTCTAATCCAACTAACATAAAAGTTGCAAATAAAGGATCTATTTTCTTATTTAAATATTTAATATAATTTGCCATAAATTCTACTGTACTAGATAAACTTTCGTTAATATAACTCAATTTATAATCTTTTATATAATCTTTATTTTTAATATGATGATCAATTACTACAATATTTTTTATTTTATCAATTAATTCTGGCATTTCAGTTATTTCTTGTTTATGAGTATCTAAAATAATCAATAAAGTATTATCATCAATTAATTTATCAATATTAGATTTTTTTACTGTATTAAAATATAAATTTTTTTCTTTAATTAATTCATAACTTTTTTTTAATGAATAATTTTTTTCATTATTATTTATACATATATAACTATTTTTTTTAAAACTATTTATAATTTGTTGTAATCCCAAAGCTGACCCCATACCATCAAAATCAGGATTTTTATGTGTCATAATTAATATATTATTATATTCTTTTATAAGCTGTGTTAAGGAATTAAAAATTTGTTCCATAAAATCACCCATAATAATTATACTATAAAATTTAAATAATAAAAAGAGAAAATAATAATATTTTCTCTTATTTAGTTTTTGGTAATTCTTCTTGATTTCTTTCTAAATGAATGCATCTATAAGCAGAGAAAAATAAACCTGACAAATTAGTTCTATATCGGATAAATTGGATTGGTTCACAATCATTAGAATAATTATGTAAATTATTAATGAGAGTAATTGCTTCTGTTTTTAATTTTGTTTCATCAATTTCCTGATTACCTAAATATAAATTCATTTGTTTATTTATATTTAAAATATGGTAATAAACTTTTAAACTATCTAAATATGTTAGAATAGATTCTTGTGGATAGCTAACTTTGCGCATAATTGTTTTTAATTCAACAAATTTATCAACAGAAGAAATATTTAATTTAGTTGGTTCTGGAATATTTCTTTGTTTATATAAATCTGTTAAATATTTACAATTTTTTAAAATATCTGAACTAACAAAATTAAAATTTGAAACTACTAATGATACAATTTGACTAAGTAAATGTTTAAAAGAATCATAAGTTTCTTCAGGATAAACTAAATTTTCATCAGAATTAAAATCCATTTCATAATTAACAAGTTCATCAATACTTTTATCTTGTATTGAAGTTCCAATTTTTCTTGAATAACCCATTTTTATAAGTTCTTGTTGTTTTTTTAAAAAAGCTATTTGAAGTAATTTATCACATCCATCTAATTGTTCTTGATGTCTTCTTTCATAAGCTGGTTGATTAAAGTTTGAATTTAATTGTAATTGTTTTTCAATTTCGTTCATAACAACATCATAATCTTTTAAAATATCATCTAATCCATTTGATTCAGAATGATATTTATCGACACTTTGATTTACAGTAGGAGAAGAATATTGTAGTTCTTTTGAATTATTTATAGCTTCTTTAAATTGTGATGGGCTTATTTCATTATTTTGTAATTGTTCAAATAACTTACTTATTACGTCCATTGATCTTCTAGTTTTAATTACTGAAACTTCACTCATTTCAACTTGAACTTTTCTTTCATCCATTATCTTTAAAAGTTTTTGAGCTAAACTTAATAATGTAGATAAATTACCATAATACTCTAATTGTTTTTGAGGAATAACCTGATTGAATATCCCAGTTAATTTTGTAAAATAATCATCAAATATAACATTATCATTATATCTAGGATCATTTTTATCACTATATTCTGGAATTTGAAAATTTTCACTCCAACGCTTTGAACTAGAATAGCCATATTTTTTTAATATTTCTTCTATCATAACATCACCAATATAAAAATAACATAAAAAAAAAGCAAAGTCAACATATTATAATAAAGTTGACTATTGCTTATCTTTATTTGCTATTTTATCAGCAAATTCACTTATTTTTTTAAATCTATGATAAAGTCCTGATTTAGTTATTTTTTTTCCTGTTTCCATTGAAATTATTTCACTTAGTTCTAATAATGAAACATCTTTATATTTTAATCTATATAAAGCAACAATTTGTTCTTTTTCATCTAATAATTCTAATCCTACTTTGTTTATAATTTCAATATCTTTTATTTGTTTGTTTGCAGTTTCAATTACTTTATCTACATTAGCTTGTTCACAATTATTTAATCTATTTGTCATATTTTTATGATCTCGATATATTCTTATATCTTCGTAATACATAACAGCATTATAAGCGTTAATTATTCTTAAAAAATCACTTATTTTTTCAGCTTCTTTTATGTATATCATAAATTTTGTTTCTCTTTTTAAGACTTTACTATTTAAATTATATTTATTTAGCAAATTACTAATAAAAAAAGCATAATTTTCTTCATTAACCAAAAATTCTAAATGATATCTTGATGTTTTGGGATCATTAATTGAACCACACATCAAAAAAACTCCTCTTAAATAAGCCCTAATAGATTCTTCATCATCTATTATATAATCTTTAGGTATTTTATTTGAAATATCTATATTTTTGTTTTTTATGTATAAAATATATAAATATTTTTTAGAAAAATTTAAACTTCTTCTAACTACAATATTAGGTATAATTTTATAAATATCTTTTATTAAACTATAAATTCTTCGTGATACACTAGCATTTTCAGTAGTTATTTTTATTTTATTTTCTTCTTCAATAGCACCATTTGCTAAAATTGCTGCTAATTCAGCAATTTTTTCTATTTCATTTATTTCTAATTTACTTACTTCATTTTTTACATTACTAGTGAATGACATATTTATTCCTCCTTTAGTAAATAAGAATAAACATGGAAACCTAATTTTGATACATTATGCCTTAATATATCATCTTCTACTTTTACAAAATTATCTGCAATTATCTGTAAATTTAATTCTTTCAAATTATTTTTATCGTATAACACTTGATCTTTTTGTTCTAAAGTAGCATATTTATCTTTTATTTTTTTTGATATTTTTCCATTGTTTACTATTACAATAGATATTTTTTTATTTCCTAAATAATTATTTATTGTTTTAATATGATCACTTACTTTATAACTATCTGTTTCTCCAGGCTGAGTCATCATATTACATACATACATTATTTCTGCATTACTATTATCAATTGCATTAATAACTTCTTTACATATTAAATTAGGTAAGATACTTGTAAATAAACTACCCATACTTAATATAATTAAATCTGCATGTTCAATTTCATATATTACTTCTTCTAAAACTTTAGGTTCTTCTTTATAAAAAATTTTATTTATATTTTTATCATATTCGGTAATATTATGTTCACCTTCAATTATTTTACCATCTTCCATCTCAGCCATTAATATAACATTATCTTCAGTTAGTGGTAAAACTTTACCTTTTAAATTTAATATTTTACCTAATGATTCAATACTTGTAGATAAATTTCCTGCAACATTTATAAGACCAGTAAGTAATAAATTTCCTAAAGCATGACCATTTAAATCACTGTTTGTTTTAAACCTATAATTTAATAATTTTTGGACTAATGGTTCTGTTTCTGATAAAGCAACTATTACTTGTCTTATATCTCCAACAGCAGGAACATTAAATTCTTGCCTTAATTTACCTGTACTTCTACCGTCATCAGATACTGTAACTATAGCAGTTATATCAATAGGAAATTGTTTTAAACCACGTAGAAGAGTGGATAATCCTGTTCCTCCACCTAATACAACAACCTTTTTCATTTTATCACCTATTTAATTCTATTTCTTTTTGTTTTATTATATCATATTTTGATATAAAGAAAAAGCGATTTTTCGATTTCTCTACTAAACCACTTTTATTCTAGTTGTACTAACACCAATATTTTTAGGTTACCCTAGGGAATAAGGCTTGTTTCCTAGTGCTTCTCTTTATATAACCTTGGTCATATAAATCTCAGTTTAAAAGGAATCTGCACGGACGCCATTCGTATTCGACACCGAATTACTATTGAGGTTACCATTGTTGTTCACGTTTCGAACGTTAGACGAACTATATAGCCTTACACCCA
>CALVIQ010000090.1 GCA_944331815.1 uncultured Bacilli bacterium | reverse complement strand
ATTTTCTTGTAGTATTTCTATCAGATAATAAAAATTGATATTGTGAGTTTACCCATCTAATTAGTTCATCTTGACTTATAGCATCTTTAATACTTATACAAGCTCTAATGTCAGGAACATTAAATATTTCTTCAAAAAATAATTCATCTACGAAAGGTGGAATATTTTTTATTGTTACAACTTGAACCTCATTATTATCAAACTTTAGTAAATTTGTTTTTTCTTGTAATGATAATGGACTAACTAAACTTGGCAAATCGCTCCAAATTAAATCATCTAAACTATGTGCATTCATGTATAAATTACAAAGAAATTTATATATTTCTAATCTATTATTGATTAGTTCTATATTTAATCTTGGTGTAATATTTGAAACAATATCTTCTATTTCATCTAGATGCTTTTCTAAGGTATTAATGTCTTTAGCAATTACAACAAAATAATAAACACTTGAAATTGTAAAATGATTTTCTTCTAATTCTTCAATTAAGTTTTTACTTTCTTCTAAAAGTTTATTTTTTTTATTATCTTCTTTAAAAGAATCTATTAAGTTTGTTAGATTGATTTTATTATTATTTAAATTAATCTTTTGATCTAATTTATAACACTTTAAATTTAAATTATTAATTTGATATAAACTTTTTAGTGCATAAAAAAAAGATTGCTTTTCATTTTTGCTAGTCAAAGATAAATCTATAGCTTTAACTTCAATTAATGATGCTACCTCACCGGTTTTTAATTCAATCAATCCATCTTCACAAACATTTTTTATATTAGTAAACACTTGTGAATTTTTTATTCTTCTTTTCATAGATTTTTTAGTTCTATATTTATTTTTATTTCTTTTGATTATTTTATTTAAATTTTTATTTTCTTTATCTATTTTATTTTTCTTTGGGAATAACCCGATATTTATCATCTCCTTTTATATAAAAAAAAGAACAGTTTTCTATTCTTTAACATTTTACTTAATTATTTTCTTTTATTTAATCCATAATTTTTATGATTGAATTTTTATATATTATTTATTATTTTTTTTTGTTCCTTTTAAAAGAGTGCCTACAAGCCCGTTTTCAAGTACTCCCTTTACTGTGTCTCTAGTGTTAAAACCTAATACATCATCAACTGTGTTAAATGTTTCCTTTACTTTTTCAGTTCCTCGTTTAAAAAGTGTTGTTCCAGTAATGGCATCTGTAATTTTTGTTACAAATTTTTTTGCTTCAATCATACCATAAAATTTTATGGTTAAGTTTTTTTCTGTTGCTTGAATGTTCACATCAGCATTTTTTTGATTAATTTGTGGTTTTCCATTATATTGTTTAATATCTTCCAACATAATTATATCAGAAATGATTGTTTCAGTTTTGGTTTTAAATAATCCTATTTTAACTGTATTAGTTTTTTCAAATATAATTTTTTTTGATGTCAAAATCAATTTTGAATACTCCTGTAAATAAGAGTTTTCGTATAAAATTACTTCATCTTTTGCTAATTCATAGTTATTCATAAATACCTCCAATTTATTATTCTAAAATAGAATTTGTAAATTACGCGATTTTTATTATTTAAAATATTTATTAATAATAATCTTATTTTTTATATAAATATTATATCATATTATTTTAAAAAAATATAATTTTTAGTCTTAAATATATATTTCATAATTAAAGCGATAACTTTATACATTCTATTTTTTTTAGATAATTGAATAGGGATTAATATAAATATACCTATTGTTAAAAAAATCAATGATATTAATCTTAAATTTGAAAAAGAAAACATTGTTAAAAATATCATTAGTATTGGTAACCCTATATATAAATCAGTTATTTCTATATACTTACCTAAAGTTTTTTTTATACTTTTTATTGTTATATACAAATTATCACATCCTTGTCCTATACCTGTTACGATACATATTTCGTTGTGGCATTACTGTTCTAATTGCTTCACTCATATTTTCTTTACCATATCTTCTCATTGATCTACCTAAATTTGATGGAGTTCCACTTTTGATCTTATTACCAAAGTTTTCAATAGTTTTACCTATACCACTTTTAATAGGATTAGGTGTTGCAGAATCATTTCCACCTCTAAAATTATTACCGAATCTAGAGATAGCATTACCTACTTTATTAACTACACTATTTCCTCCTGCTTTTCCAAGAGCTGAAGATGCTACTCCTAAACCGAATGCTCCGGCACCAGATATTGCATTAGCTCCAATATGAGTAGCTGTTGAAAATGTATGACCATAGCTCATAAGACTCATTAATTGTTCTCTACCACTATTAGCACTTACATTTGTTCCTATGAATCTATTTATTACTTGTGAACCCGTTAATAAAAATGTTCCACAACCGATAAACATCAATGATTTTAAAGCCATATCATTTATAGATGAATTATTAAAGAAAGTTGTATTATTAATAGCTTGCATTACAATTATTGTAATGCTAATAATAAGCATTATAACTGCTCCTTGTAATATTAAAGAAACTAATTGTTCTATTACTGCACTTCTTCTTTGTTTATTACCAATAGATGTT
>CALVIQ010000089.1 GCA_944331815.1 uncultured Bacilli bacterium | reverse complement strand
AATTAAATCTTGTTAGTAATCTATTTTCTAGCATCTTTAAATCATCAACAGATCTATCAGAAGCTATAATAATTTGTTTATTTGAATTATATAATTCATTAAAAGTATGGAAAAATTCCTCTTGTCCTTTAGTAGCGGTTCCTAAAAATTGAATATCATCTATTATTAAAACATCTATATTTCTATATCTATTTTTAAAATTGTCAATTTTATTAAAATTATTTTTGTCATTAGTTCTAACTGCATTAATAAAATCATTTACAAATTTATCAGACGAAATATATAATACTTTCATGTTAGAATTTTTTAAAATATAATTTCCAATTGCTTGCATTAAATGTGTTTTTCCTAATCCACTTTTGCTATATAAAAATAAAGGATTGTATGCTTTACCTGGTTTTTCTGCCACTGCTTGGGCAGCAACAAAAGCAAATTTATTACTATTTCCTACAATAAAATTTTCAAAAGTATTATTTGGATTAAGATTTGCATCTTCAACACTTTGATAAGGAACTCCTTCTTGGATGTTTTCAATAATAGTATCAGTTTTTGATTTTTTTCCTACATCTTCCTTTAATTTAAAGACAAATTTAAAGTTAGTACCTGTAAGTTCATTAAACACTTTTGTAATCAAATCTTTATAATTTTCATCTAAATGTTTAATATGTAATTTCATTGGAACGATAACAGTAGCTGTATTATTTGATAAATCATACAATTTACTTTCCTTAAACCAAGTGTCGTAAGAAAATTCTACTACTTGTTCTTTTATTCGTTCAAGAAATTTTTCCCATAATGTATCAATATCCATCTTTTACCCTCCTATCCCCAATCTAATTTTATCATAAATTGAAAAAAAATCTACATATTTTTACAAATCAACAACTTTTTCCACAACTTTTCCACAGGTTTTCCACAGTATATATATATATGATATAAGGTAAATGCATAGTTATCCACAATTTTGTTATTTTTTTATTTTCCACAGTAAAAAAATCCACTTTTCCACAGGTTGTAAATATTTGTGGAAATTGTGGATAACTTTGTAAAAGTATATAAATTAAGAAAATAATTTTATAAGTTATCCACAATTATTTGTGGATTTATGTATTTGTTCAACTTTAAATAATTAATAAATATAAAAAATTTAACTTTTAAAAATTAGATTATATTGGTATATAATAGATAGTATTTATTAAATAAAATTCACTATGCTATTTTTACTTAATAAAAGACATAAATTTGTTACATTGTGATTGATAAAAAATAAATTTATGTATATAAATAATTATATACTAAATTCATTAAATATTGTAAAAAATTAAATTACATAGTGATATTATAAAAGAGTGTTTTAAAAGAAATTATAAAGTCACAATTTTAAAAAAATCTACTTATTATTTTAAATTTGTTTTTCATAAACAAAGATTTTATTGTAAAATTTTCAATAATACATTTATTGTTAAAAAAATCTTATATATAAAAATATTTCCAATAATGCGCATTACTAATTAATCTTGAACTTATGAAAAAAAATTTGTTAAAAGATTCGATGTATCAGTTTATAAAATAGATAGAAAGCTTAATGAAATATGTTCCCATACAGTTTTAAGATAACATTTACTAGAATCAATGAATTGGGATAAATTTAAAGCAATAAAAAATACTAAATGTAAAATAGTATTTTTTATTGCTGATAAATAATATGATAAAGTATTTAATATTAATGATTTTAGAAAATCTATTGACTTAGAAGAATATTTTAAACAAGAAATAGATAAAAATATTTTTACTTATTTTTATTGCTTATAATGATATTAACAATGGAATTATTGAAGTAACAAATAATTTAATTAAGTATTGTAAAAGAATGGCTTTTGCTATAAAAATATGATCATTTTATTGTCAGATATTCTTAATTAAAGAATTTATAAAAGAGTGATTTTCATCACTCCATATAATAAATTGATTTATTAGATTTATTATAAAACAACACTATTTTACAAAAAAACAATTATATTTTTACTATTGTTTCCATTCTATCATCCATTTGTTATAAACTGATGCATTAGAACTATGTGGTTCTGGATTAGGTAATTCCATTCGAACAATCATTGGTATTTTCATCATTCTACCAAAAGCGACACATGTACCTGATTGCAATGATTTTTGTTTTTCTATAACATCAGCACTAATATTTGGAACCATTTTTCTAATATATTCTAAGTCAGTAGGATGATTTATTTTAAATATTAAGAAATTACTACATTGTGAAATAACTGTTTCAGATAATTCTGTTGGTCTTTGAGTTATTAGGTCTATAACCAAACCAAATTTACGTCCTTCTTTTGCTATTCTTTCAAATATATTGTATCCAAGAAGTTGATTATCAGAATCTTTTTGCACATATCTGTGGGCTTCTTCTAGCATAATATGAATTGGTATAGATCCCCTATCCTGTAATCCTTTAGAAAATTTAAATAATAATCTAGAATAAATTTTTACTAATGATTTTGCAAATCTATCATCAATATCTTCTAATACAAAATTAATTATCTGAGCTCTTTTATTATTACCTATTAAAATAATATTAGATATAAATTCATTTAAATTTATAAAATTATCATATTTAAAAAACATACTATTGGAACTATTATTAAGTGTATGTAATCTTACTTTTAAAGCAGTAGCTTCAGCATAAGATTTTTCATTTAATAGTAAACCTTCTGATATTAGAGCAAAATTTAAAGCTACTTCTAAATCATCTAAAGTAAAATAAACAGGTACATAATCTTCATTCCATTTGGTATCATTATCTAAAAATTGTTGAATATATTCTGTTATTAAAATTCTTTCAACGAATTCTCCTTTACTATCTAAATCAAAACATTTTCTAAATTGTCTTGTATATCCTACTCCAGGAACTTCCACATCTAAATTTAATTCTTTAGTATAACAATCTGTCAAAATAGAAAATATTTGATCTCTAATTCTTGCAGACATTTGATTAGAGTACATTACGGAAATTATTGCTTTAGCAATTAAGTGATTTTTGTATCTAATACTTTCTGTATCATTTCTAGCAAAAATAGAAACCAAGCTTAACATTTTTTCAATAATTGCGATTTGTGAGTATGCAGTTACATCAAGTAAATTAGCATAATCATCACCACTAAGAAGCCATAATGGCAATTTAATTAAAGGAGCCTCTTTTTGTTCTATATTAGTAGTCAACATTTTATAATTAAAATTTACATTAATATTATTAATAGATTTAAATGCATTATCATATTCACTAGTATTATTAAAGATAAATATATTACTATTAAAAGGTATTTTATCTTTCATAACAAATAAGTTTTGTACAAGTCTTGCTACTCCATAAGTTTTACCAGAACCTGTATTTCCAAAAATAGCACTGTGATTAGAAAACATATCATCAATATCAATTTTTATCGGATAATTATACAAAGGAGAGATTCCTAACATCATACTTTTAGGATTATTATCCCCTACTATTTCTCCTAATTCATCTTTATTAATAATTCTAACAGTAGCACTTAAACTAGGTTTTCTAATAATACCAGAATAAAATTTACCATCAATAAATTCTCCTAAAAAAGTAATTTTAATTTTATCTCCACTTACTTCTTCAATTTCTCCTAATATTTTTTTATCATCTTCAAATACTACAT
>CALVIQ010000088.1 GCA_944331815.1 uncultured Bacilli bacterium | reverse complement strand
AATTACCTAAAGGTGTTTCAGTTTTGGATATTGTAAAAGATTGCTTAACTGAAGATGAATATAAAGAATATGAAGAATTATTTACTACATATGTAAAAACCAAACCTTTTACAAATGAAATAAAAAGAAAAATAGATCATTTAGATATACCCAAAAAGTTACATTACTATGAATTAGGTGAACTTCCAAATTGTCATTTCTTTATAAAAGACCATTTCTCAATTGATGACATAGGAACAAATCTAATTAATTTTTTAAATACAAATTTCTCTAATTTTGATGAATATTTTGTTTGGTTTACTAAATTTTTCACTTCTTATGTAAAATACTTTGAAAAAAGTGATATAGAGAATTTAAAGGTTGATAAGTCTTATAGTTATAGCGAGATTGAAAATTTAGGAAAAAAATATTTCAAATCAATAAAAAAAGATGCTATAAAAGTTCAAAAGATTTACTCTGAATTTGTTGATTACATATTCATCAAACATCCTCTTGAAAATTCAGGGACAATGACTAATAAGATACGTTTTTATATTTATTACACTTCACATTTTAAAGCTTTAAAGCAATATGTTACTGATTATCAAATTAATGATGCTTTTAATTTTAGAATAATTCCAAAATATCTCGAAACTAGTGAAGAAAAATTGTTAGAGTTTTTCACAACAGGGAAACATTTTGCTGATGTATATGCTGAAACTGATGCAACAAGTTCTAGTGTATATACCATACTTTATATTACATTGTTTAAATTTGTAGAAGAAAATAAATATATAATAAAAAAATGTAAGAACTGTGGTAAATACTTTATAACTGATAATCCAAGAGTTAGTTATTGTGACAATTTATTTAAAGGCTCTCAAACCTGTAAAGATATTGGAAATCAGATTGCTCAAAGAATTAAGCAAGAAAATGATAAAGTATATGGAAAATATCGTAAAATCTATGCAAAAAAAGCAATGCTAGTAAAACGTAATCCCGATATAGAAGTTTATAAAAAGGATTATGAAAATTGGAAAAAAGAAGCCAAAAAATTTATGGATGCTATTAGGAATGAAAAGAAAACTTATAAAGAATTTGATGAATGGTTAAATAAAAATTAAGGAGGTATATATGTTTAAAAAATACATAATACAATCGTTACTAATTTTTTTCGAGATTTTACTAGTTCCTGGATTAATAACTTTATGTTCAAATAGTTGGTCTATCATTAACGATTTTAATGAATTTTTAAATCGTTTTTTAACATTTACAGTAATTTATGAATTTTTAGTATTTATTATTAATAAAAATCAACTCGATGCAAGAAAGGATAGCTTATTAATTTATAAAACATTAATTAAACAAACATTGTTGTTAATTGAACACCCTGATTTTATTACTCTAAAAAAAGAAATTTTAGATAAAATTAACGAATTAAATGATACTTCATATTATTTTATTCACAAAGATATCTTAAGCACTATTAATACTTTGAAAACAGCTATTGAAAATGATAAAATTTATGATATGAGAACCTATCTAAGTAGTGAGTTAATTTTAGTTGAACACAAACTTGAAGTCGAGGATTTAAAGTGGAATAATACTTTGATTTTAAAATTTTTTAAATAATATTGAAAGGAGCGTATATAATGAGTTATTCAGATATTATAAATATTATTTCAATCTCTATTAGTAGTGTATTAGCTATTATTGCAATAGTTATTTCTGTAAAAACCTTAAAGCAATCTAATAAAGCCATCATTGAAAGTTCTAGAGGGAATATAGTTTTTTATATTGATACTCCATTGGGTGGTAATCAATATTTAGTTCTTAAGAATTTTGGAAATTCATCGGCTATTTTAAAAAACATAAAAATAAGTCCAGAATTAACTTACTCTAAAAGTACTTTTACTTCAACTAATAAATTAATTACTGAGTATTCAAATATTTTACTAGCGCCTGGACAAGCTATAAAGTCTTGGTTTCCATTTGATGATTATCCTGATAAAGAATTCAAGATATCTTTAAATTATGAGACTTTAGGTCATATGTATCATGAAGATTATACTTTGAATTTAGATTATATCTCTACAATTGATTACCTACGAGATTTTTCAATTGATTGCCCAGACGAAAAATCTGCTTTATTAAAAATTAGCAATAATATAAAAACTTTAACTGAAAAAATATAGTATTAAATTTAAAATAAGGAAAGAAACAATAGGTATCTTATTTATTGTTTCTTTTCTTATGCTTGCATTAATTTATTAATATTTCATTTATATTTTTATTTCTTTAATAATCTGTTGCAATTCTTTATTTGCAATTATAGCCTTTTCTATTTCTTGTTCTTTAACTCTTTTCTCTTTTTCTATTTTCTCCTTAGCCTTTTCAGGATATATATTATTTGTATTTTTTATCCATTGCTTAAAATATTCTATAATTTTAGGCGCATTTTTTATAGTATTTTTATTCAAATATAAAGTTGCAGTATTTTGATTAAATTCAAATTTTTCTGGACCATATCCTAAAATTTCAGTTTTGTCAACATACATAAGTGTTTCAATCCATAGTTCATTAGTGAAATGATTAAATTTTATTATTAATTTGTAATCTTCATCTATTTTAACATTTACTATTTTTATAGGATCAGATATTAAAACATCATTTTCTTTATTTTCATCTAATTCTATTTTTCTTAACCTTTCATTATCTTGTTCTTTATTATATATATCAATATTAGCATTTATTGCATATTGAACATCTTCAATTGAATTATATCTATCATCTGGATTCTGTGCTGTCATTTTTTCTACAATTGGGTCAAGAAAACTGAAATTTTTATTTACGTCTGAAATCTTTTTATAATTGCTTCCTTGAATTATTTGACTAGTAAATAATTCATTCAATATCAGTCCAAGTGCATATATATCACATCTATAATCTACATTTCCTCCTTTAATTCTTTGTTCTGGTGCTGAATACATAAAGTTTGCCATTCTTGATGTCTTTTTAGTCTTTGGATCATCAATTAAATCATCTTCATTAAAATGTGCTATTCCTAAATCAGAGATTACTAATAAATTGCTTTTTTTATCATATAGAATATTTTCCGGTTTAATATCCCTATGGAAAACTCCTTTATTATGAATAAATTTTATACCTTCTAGTATTTGATTAAAATAAAGCAGAATTTTTGAATCATCTATCCCTTCTTTCATTATTTTTCTAAAATCACTATCAAATTTTGGCATTATATAAAACATATAATTCTCACCATTAATATTTTTTATTCCATTATCAATAACTTCAATAAGATGTTTATTTCTATAATTTCTACAAAAATTAACCTCATTTCTATATCTTTTCAATTTTTCTGTTGAAATATTTTTATTTAATATCTTTGCAATAAATTCATTGTTATCCACATCTGTTACAATCCAAATTTCAGAGTTTGAACTATCTAGAATTTTTTGTTTTTGTTTATATGTTATTAAGAAACCACTTATTAACACTTCTTCATTTATTGTTTTATTTGTATTATAACTTAAATTTGCCTTTATATTATCATACATAATTGCATATGCAGCATTTCCACTAGCTGAAAGAAAGGGATTTCCGACATATTTTATTATTTTTTTATCTTTACAGTAATCTAGTATTTCTTTAATTCCCAAATTCTCTATTCCTTCAAATGTTTTTACAATATTATCTTTTATGAAATCTCCATTATCCATTATTTCTTTTTTTATTTGGTTTGCCTTATATTCAAGAAAATCTAACTTAGTATTTGAATTCATTCTTGGAAAATTCCTATAAATATATACTGGATTTTTCATTTCTAATGTTTGTGTCTTTATAACACAATTACTATTAAAATCATACATATTTTCATCCCAAAAATCCGCTATTATATCATAATTTTCCGAAATAATTTTATCCAATTTTTGCTCCAATTTTTGAACATTTAATTCCCTATTATTTTTCATTTCTATATTGGTAGAAAATATATAATTATATATCTTTTCATTTATTTGGTTAATCATTTATAATCTCCTTTTTTATCACATATTCTGTTAATACTCCAGTAATTTCCATATATTTATCTATTTATTGTTTTGCATTATAAAAAATCTTTAAGTTTCTCTTTGAAAACTATTGCGTTTTGTTAACTATTATTGTATAATATTTTTGTTAACAATTATATAAATGCTCCTCCCACCCATAGGCATACTTGAAAG
>CALVIQ010000087.1 GCA_944331815.1 uncultured Bacilli bacterium | reverse complement strand
GCTGCTAAAATTAATATCGATTCTTTTAGTGCCAATGTTCGTTTAGTAGATTGTGTTGGTTATGTAATTGATGGGGCTAAGGGGTATGAAGATGAAAATGGTCCACGAATGGTTAAAACTCCATGGGTGTCGTTGAATATGTGATACCCAAACAAAAAATTAATAAATGCCCATAAAATAAGGGCTTAGACAATATTTCACTTTATTAGTTAAAGACTAATTTATAGAAAGTGAGATATTTTTTTATGAAAAATGAGCAAATTTTAGAAAAAGATGAATTAATACCAATGCTCTTAAAATATGTAAAGGTAAATAAGGTAGTATTCCCAATTGAGAAAGTTAAGTATTTATCTAATGAAGAAGTTATAGAAATTTTAAAGGATTGTACCCGCAATCAAACAATATATAATCCTAATTATGAAATGGTAAAGAATATTACTTTATTAGATGATAAAGATTTAAAAGAAATATATCCTCTTATAAAGATGAGTATGGATTATATCAATTATGATTATATGAGTGATATTAACGATTTAATTAATAGTGTTAATTTAAGAAAGAAAGGTAAAAAATATACTTTTGAAGAACATTTAAAAGCATTAATTCTTGCTCTACTCTCTAATCATAGATGGGGAGATAATAATATAAGAGAAAATATGGATACTATTGATGAAATATTTCATAATTATAATAAGAACTATTTAAAGATAGTAGATCCAAATGTTTTAGTAAAGAAATTAAGGAATATTCATTGCACTAATCCAATGATTAATAATCAAATGAAAGCATTATCAAAAAATATAATTGTGTTAGAAAAAATTGAAAAAGATTATGGAAGTTTAGATAATTTTGTAAATAAAGAAACTCCTAATGACATTGCTAATATGTTTAATTCTGGTAAATATAAACTAACACAAGTTGGACGAGCTTTTGCTTATGATTATTTAAAACGAGTTGGTGTTAATACTTGTAAAAAGAGTTCGGGGTTACAAAGATTATTTGGTAGTCATAGACTAGGAATTGTAGAAAATGCTAATGCAACAGAACAACAAGTATTGAATATAATTAAAAAGATAGCAATATTAAATAATTGTGATGAAATAGTCGTAGAATCAATAATTGGGCAATTTTGTTTATTAAGGTCTGCAAATATATGTGGCGAATATCCCAAGTGTGAGAAATGCAAGATAAGAAAATATTGTAATTATAATAAAAATGATTTAAATTCAGTATGTAAGGAAAACTTACATACTGAGTAATATATTGTTTAAAAAACTATGATATTACGCATATTAATAATGTGAATTTATTTGCATCAAATATATTGTTAATTGCATCATTTTATGATATAATGGTGCAAATGAAAGGAGAATGATGCAATTTGAGAAAGTTTAATTTAATAGAAGAATATAGTAGTATTATATCTAATAGTAATATTATTAACTTGATAAGTAAAATTCATGAATATAAAGGAAAACAATCATATTTATTAGATACTAAAAAAAACACATTAGAAACTTTATTAAAAGTTGCTAAAATTCAAAGTACTACTTCATCAAATAAAATTGAAGGTATTTATACTACTGATAAAAGAATTAATGAAATAGTAAATCAAAAATTAGAACCTAAAAACAGAAACGAAGAAGAAATTGCTGGTTATAGAGATGTATTAACTTTAATACACGAAAATTATAACTTTATTGATATTAACCAAAATACAATCTTACAATTACACAGAGATTTATATAAATATACAGGTTATAGTTATGGTGGTAAATTTAAAAATTCTCAAAACTATATTGAAGAAGAAAATGAAAAAGGAGAAAAGAAAATAAGATTTACACCATTATCTCCTGTTGAAACACCAATTGCAATTGAAGATTTATGTAAAAATTATAACGAATTAGTTAATAATGAATCATGTGATTTACTAGTCTTAATTCCTATATTTATATTGGATTTTGTATCAATACACCCATTTAATGATGGAAATGGTAGAATGAGTAGATTACTTACTTTACTATTATTATATAAAGCAAACTATATGGTAGGCAAATATATTAGTATTGAAAAAATTATTGAAGAAACAAAAGAAAGTTATTATGATACATTAGAAAAAAGTTCTACAAATTGGCATAATAACGAAAATGATTATTCTTATTTTGTAGAATATTATTTAGGAATAATATTAAATGCTTATAAGGAATTTGATTCCAGAATAAATATTGTTGAAAATAAAAAAATAACTGCTTATGATAGAATTATAGATATATTTAAAAATAATATTATTCCAATAGATAAAGCATTTATAACAAATAAATGTCCTGATTTAAGTGAAACTACAATTGAAAGAACTTTAAATAAATTACTTAAAGAAGATAAAATTGTTAAAATCTCTGGTGGAAGATATACAAAATATAAATGGAATAATTAATTAAATAAATTATTTAAAATTTACAAATAGCTAGAAAGGTATGTTTAACGACATATCTTTTTTGTTGTGTAAAAATGAAAGGAGAATGATATATGAATTTAAATTACGCAATATTTAGAAGTGAACCTGTTATGACTACACAAGATTTATCACAAATAGGATCACATAATAAAAGAGAGAAACAGGCTTATAATTCTAATCCTGATATTAAATTAGAATTAAGCAAAGATAATATAGAACTTGTACCACTTGCTGAAAAGTATTTAAAGGGATTTGATATATTAACAAAAGAATATAAAAAAGAACACGAAGAAAGAATGAAAACCGAAAGGAAATCAAGAAAAAAGAAATATCACGATATGTTAAATAGTTCAAGAAATTGTGTTGCTGATGAATTAATGTTTACTGCAACTTCTGAATTTTTTAAAAATATGACGAGAGAAGATATTAAAGAATGGGCTGATACTTGTATGGAATTTGTTTATAATGATTTATGTTATACAAAAGAACAAGTATTGCATAGTGTTGTTCATTTAGACGAAAAAACACCACATATACATTGTGTTGTTGTTCCTCTTGTTAAAAAAATAGATAATAGAACAAATACAGAACGATATACTATATCTAAAAAACAATATATTAAAGATAAAATACACCTATCTCAATTACAAGACTTATATCACAAAAGACTAACTGAAAAAGGATATGATTTAGAACGTGGTATTAAAGGTAGTGATAATAAACACATTAAAATTAAAGAATATAAACGAGTAACTAAAAAATTAAATCAAGAATTAAATGTTAAAAATGATAGACTTGATAAAGCAGTTAATGACTTTGAAGATAAAATGAAATCAACTAAAAATATACTTTTTGATAAAGAGTATGTAAAAGTTAAAAGAGAAACTTTTGAAAGTATGAATAATGTTATTAAAGAATCTAAAAAAGTTATGGAAATGCAACCAAAACTACAAACTATATTTAATGAAGTAGATAATTATGCTAATAGCTATAAATCATTAGAAAAAGAAAATAGAAAGTATGAAAAAGAAATTACTAAACTTGAAAAAGATAATAAATATTTAGACCAAGAAAATAAAAGTTTAATAGCTAGATTAAATTATATATTTCAATTATTAAAGAAATTTTTAAGAAAACTATTACAACGAGGTAATGAATATACTAAAAATGAAACTTCCGAGGCAATTAAGGATTACTATGATAATGAAGTATTTGATATGCATGACGTTATTGATATATCAAAAGGAACTACTAAACAAGATGAATTATATGATTATGTAGATGCACCTGACTATTATAAAGAAAGAGTTAGAAATTATGATGACGAATACGATAAAGATGATTTTGAATTAAGTATGTAAAATTATTAAAATACTCTTGATTTTTTTATTTGTTAGAGTGATAAATATTAAGACAGAAAACGAGATTAAATGTATCTAATTTGTTAATAGCAAGACATTATATTGAAGTTTAATCTCCTATCTGGTGTTTTAAATAAAGTTGCTTAAAATGGCTAAAATGAAAGGAGAATGAATATGTTGTTAAGTGATAATACAAAAAGAGTTATTAATTTGCTTGAAATGTTTGATGATTTAAAGGATATTAATAAAATAAGATTAGTAATACAAATACTTGAAAATTTACATTTTTCCACCGAATATGATATTGATAGTTTTATAAAATTACTAAAAGAAATATTATTATATTTAGATCCTAATTATAATAAAACCATTGCTAATTTTGCTAAATATAAAAACTTACTTTTTATTTCATCAAAATATTTAGAATTATCATTATTAGAAAAACAAAAATTTTCAGTAGAAATGTTATTCAATGTATTTGAATATGATTTTAAAAATCA
>CALVIQ010000086.1 GCA_944331815.1 uncultured Bacilli bacterium | reverse complement strand
TTTTGATTTAGTGTATTATTATTTTTAGACATATGAATTTTCCTTTCTTTTTGAGCAAAAGATATTATAGATTATTCATATGTCTTTTTCAATAGTGAAGTGTTGCACTTCAAATTTAAATTAACACTCTTCATAATATTTGACAAATAAAGATGAATATGTTAAAATATCTTCAATATTTAGGGGGGATATTATGATGAAAGTAAAAAAATATCCAATAGATAGTTTATATTTAGGTTTAGTAGATGATAAAAGAAAAGTTGCATTTTTGGATGAAAATGGGATATATCATAGTACATATTTAGTTTCATCAACAGCCGATGCAAATTTTAATAATAAATTTAAGGTTGTTTCATTATTTGAGGAAATCTTAAAACAAAATGGATTAGATGTTTTAGTAACAGATTCAAATGGTAATTTAAAACAGTATCTAAGTATTGAAGAAATTAAATATTTATTAGAAATTTTAAGACGTAAATTAACACTTCCACAAATAACTATTCAAAGAAGTAATATTATAAGTAATAATGTAGTTAATATAGTATCAGATTTATTAGGACTAAATATAAGTGCACCATCAACTCCTTTTAAACTTCAAGAAAAATTTGATATTAATGAGATTTTAGTTTCAGCAAAAAAAATAAAATTATTTAAAAAATATTTGTTAGATTATGTTCAAGCATCTTTGATTGCAGATAAAAGTATAAGGTTAGTTTTTGAAGTTGGAGCAAGAGATTATAGAATAACACGTTCATTAAATAAAGCTAAAATTTTACAAAGTAATAAATTAAATCAAAATATATTTTCTTTATCTGCCAATTTAGAAGGTAGTATAAAAGTAAATGATGTTGATATTAAAGAAATTCCAAAAGAACAAGGATTTCAAAAAACAATTAAATATTAAGTTAAAAAGTTAATTTCAAGAATTGTGATAAAGTGGTTAAATGCCATTTTTTTCTTGTTTTAATTTAAAAAATTTATTATAATTATAAGAGGAGTTGATTGTATGATAATAGGTTCACATGTTTCATTTAAAAAAGATACCCAATTAGTAGGAAGTGTTAAAGAAGCAATAAGTTATGGAAGTACCACTTTTATGTTTTATACGGGTGCACCACAAAATACAAATAGACAAGCAATAAATGATAATTTAACTAATGAAGCTAAAGATTTAATGCTAAAAAATAACATCGATATAGATAATGTTATTGTTCATGCACCATATATAATAAATTTAGCTAGTAATAATGATTTTGCTGTTGATTTTCTAAAACAAGAATTAAATCGAGTTGAACAATTAGGTATGAATAAACTAGTTCTTCATCCAGGTAGCAGTGTCAAATTAAGTAAAGAAGAAGGTATTAAAAATATCATTAATAATTTAAATAAAGTAGGTAAAAGTAATGTCTTAATTTTATTAGAAACAATGGCTGGCAAAGGTACTGAATTAGGTAAAACATTTGAAGAAATAAAAGAAATAATTGATGGTGTAGGGTATCCATTAGGAGTTTGTTTGGATACTTGCCACATTAATGATGCTGGTTATGATTTAAATGATTTTGATAAGATATTAGATTTGTTTGATAAAATAATAGGAATTAATTATTTAAAATGTATTCATATAAATGATAGTAAAAATATAATTAATGCTCATAAAGATAGACATGAAAATATTGGTTATGGGACAATTGGCTTTGACAATTTAATTAAAATAATTTATCATGAAAAATTAAAAGATATCCCTAAAATATTAGAGACACCTTATATTTCAATAGATGATAATTCTAAAGAAAGAATGTATCCACCTTATAAGTTTGAAATTGAAATGATTAAAAATAAAAAATTCAATAATAATTTAATTAAAGATATAAGAGATTATTATAAGTAACGGTTTTTAAAATAAATATATAATGATTCAATTTTTTGATAACTAGTACTATCTAATTTTTCTTTTAAATCGTCTAAAATACCACGAGGATTACCAAAAACAATAGTTCTCCAATTATTTTTTATATGATCATAAATTAATTTAATTTCATTATCTTTTAAAATAATTCCATTTTTCAAAGCAAAATTATTAACATCTTCTAAAGACATTCTATTAACATATTCATTAATTAATTTTTCTTTCATATTATCACCGATACATTATATGTATAGATGAATAATGTTATGAAAATTAAATAAAATATTAAAAGGAGGAATATTATGTACGAACCATTTTTAACTGACTTTAACATGAATGTTCATAATAGGATTTATCAAAATTACATTGATAATTTAAAAAATATAAAAGATTATAAAAAAACAATTAAAAATATTGATGAATATCCTATCGGTGAACGAGGTAATATTTTATTTAATTTAGGTGGAATTTTAAACCATCAATTATTTTTTAGTATTTTGGGTAAAGGTGAAATGAGTGAAATGTTTAAAAATAAAATAATTGAAGATTTTGGCTCTATTTCTAAATTTAAAGAGGAATTTATAAATCAAGCTAATTATGTAGTTGGATCAGGTTATACATTTTTAGTTTTGAATAAAGATAATAAATTGGAAATAATTAATACATCTAATGAAGATTCACCTTATTCATATGGTTTAGAACCGATAATGAATTTAGATCTATGGGAACATGCATATTATTTAGATTATCAAGATAATCGTCAAGAATATATTAATAATTTTTTTTCAATTGTTGATTTTAGCAAAGTAAGTAAAATTTATGAAGAAATACAAAAAAATATATAATGTAAGTATAAAAAATAAAGATATTAAAGAAACAATTGAAAAAAGGTATAATATTTTAATTATATTAATATTTATAATAATGATAATTTTAAGTGTTAATTTATTTATTATACAAATAATAAAACATGAATTTTATGTTCAAAAAGTTGAAAAATTAAGTCAAAATATAGTAACATCAACTAGTACACCGCGTGGAAGAATTTATGATAGAAATGGTGAAATAATAGTAGATAATGAAGCTATAAAAGTTATATATTATAAAAAGCCAAATGGAATAACAACAAAAGAAGAAATAGAAATAGCATATAAAGTAGCAGATATGATAAATTTGGATTATAAAAAATTAACTGAATATAATTTAAAAAAATTTTGGATATTAAATAATAAAGAAGCGGCAAATAAATTAATTACTGAAGAAGAATGGCAATTATTAGAAGAAAGAAAATTAAATGATACCGATATAGAAAACTTGAAAATGGAACGAATTGATGAACAATTGGATGAATATGATACAAAAGATTTAAAAGCTGCTTATATTTATTATTTAATGAATGTTGGTTATAGTTATGATGAAAAAGTAATAAAGAAAGAAGACGTTACTGACAAGGAATACGCCTTAATAGCAGAAAATATAAATAATTTAAATGGTTTTGATGTTAGATTAGATTGGAATAGAGTTTATCCATATGGTGATGTTTTTAAAACGATTTTAGGTAGTGTTTCAACTACCGAAACAGGTATACCATATGAATTAAAAGATTATTATTTAAACTTAGGCTATAGTTTAAATGATCGAGTTGGAATTAGTTATTTAGAATATCAATATGAATCAATATTAAAAGGAGAAAAAACAGTTTATCAAATATTAGATGATGGAACTAGAAAAATAATAGATGAAGGTAGTCGTGGTAATGATATTGTTTTGACAATTGATATAAAATTACAAAAAGAAATTGAAAAAATATTAGAAGAGGAGGTATTAAATGGTAAAAAATATCCTAACACAAAATATTATAATAGATCTTTTGTGATAATAAGTGATCCAAATACAGGTGAAATATTAGCTATGGCAGGGAAACAAGTTGTAGAGGAAGATGGAGAATATAAAGTATATGATTATACTCCTGGAATTGTAACAACACCTGTTACTGCTGGTTCAATTGTAAAAGGAGCATCACATGCTGTAGGATACAAAACAGGAGCACTAAAAATTGGAGAAGTAAGATATGATAATTGTATAAAAATAGCTGATACACCAATAAAGTGTTCTTGGACAAACTTAGGTAATATTGATGATATTGCAGCTTTAAAATATTCTTCAAATGTTTACCAATTTTATACTGCTATAAATGTTGGTGGTGGAACTTATAAATATAATGAAAAGTTAAATATAAATCCAGCTGCTTTTGATATTTATAGACGTACTTTTAATGAATTTGGTTTAGGTGTTAAAACTGGAATAGATTTACCAGTAGAAAGTTTAGGATATACAAGTAATAGTACATTACCAGGTCATTTATTAGATTTTTCAATAGGTCAATATGATACATATACGCCTATACAACTAAGTCAATATATTAATACTATTGCTAATGGTGGAAATAGAATACAACCATATTTGTTAAAAGCAGTATATGAGCCAACTAAAGATGGATTAACTAATTTATTATATGAAGTGAAGCCGGTTGTTTTGAATAAGATAGATTTAGATGAAAAATATATTAAAAGAATTCAAGAAGGATTTCGTGCTAATATGGTAACTAGTGGTTTGGGTGTTAGTTTTATCAATTCTAAATATAATGCAGCAGGCAAGACTGGAACTAGTGAAAGTTTTATTGATACTGATAATGATGGAGTAGTTGATACAGAAACTTTATCAAACACTTTTGGTGCTTATGCACCATATGATAATCCAAAAGTATCTTTTGTAATTGTTTCACCAGATATCTTTTATAATGAAAGCTCAACGTCCCGTGCACCAATAAATCGACAAATTTCTTATAGAATTTCACAAAAATACTTTGAATTTTATGAATAATTTGGTATAATTATGTAAGTGTTTTAAAAGGAGGGATTAATATATGGCTAAAAAAGGAGAAGCAAGAGAAAGAATTACTCTTCAATGTACAGAATGTAAAAATGAAAATTATCGTACAGAAAAAAATAAACGTAACACAACAGATCGTTTAGAATTAAAAAAACATTGTCCTAAATGTAAAAAAACAACAACACATAAAGAAAAAAAATAAGGTGATAAAATGATTAAAAAAATTAATTTTGTACAATTAAAAATAATTGCAAATTCTAAACAATTAGTTTTAAATCCTATAAATGGTAAACGTTTAGTTGTACCAGGACAAGTAAGTAGGAGACCAAAGACAATAGGAACTTTTGTAAAAAGAAATAATTATAAATATTCAAAGGGGGAAAGTCATGATTAATGTTAATGATATTAAAAATGGTATTACATTTGTATTAGATGGTGATATTTATCAAGTTTTAGAATTTTCACATGTAAAGCCAGGTAAAGGTGCAGCTTTTGTTAAAATGAAAATTAGAAACTTAAGAACTGGTTCTACAACTGAAAAATCATTTAATAGTGGTACTAAATTAGAAAAAGCTATGATTGAAAAAAGACCTATGCAATTTTTATATGCTTCAGGTGATTCATATAATTTTATGAATATGGAAACTTATGAACAAATGGAATTAACTAAAGATCAATTAGGTGATGATGTTAATTATTTAAAAGAAGGATTAAATGTTGATTTAAGTTTTTATGAAGGTGAATTGTTAGGTGTAATGTTACCTGATAAGGTAGAATTAGAAGTTGTTCATACTGAACCAGCTGTAAAAGGAAATACTACTAACAATGCTACTAAAGATGCAACATTAGAAACCGGTTTAGTAATAAGAGTTCCTTTATTTGTTGAACAAGGAGAAAAAGTTATTGTATCAACAAGTACAGGTAAATATGATTCAAGAGCATAAGATATAATTTTATATCTTTTTTTTTCATATATTTTATTAGGTGATAATATTGAAATTAAGTCAAATAAATAAAATTATAAATGGAAAAATAAATAATGATATTTCATTTAATAAAATAAAAGTAAATTCAAAAGAAATACAACCTGGAGATTTATTTTTAGCAATTAACAAAGGACATGATTATATTGATGAAGCTATTAATAATGGTGCGGTAGCAATTATAAGTGAAAAAGAATTAGATACACCAAGTATTAAAGTTGATAATAGTGTAATAACTCTAGGTAAAATAGCACATTACATTAGAAATTTATATAATATTCCATTAATTGCTATAACTGGTAGTGTTGGTAAAACAACTACTAAAGAATTAATATATTTAGTTTTAAGTAAAAAGTATAAGGTTTTAAAATCAAATAAAAATCAAAATAATCATATAGGATTACCATTAACTTTATTAAATTTAAATAATACATATGACGTTATTGTGACTGAATTAGGAATGAATCATTTTAATGAAATTTCATATTTATCAAATATTTGTAATCCTAATTATGCAGTAATAACTAATATTGGTACCGCTCATATTGGAAACTTAGGAAGTAAGAAAAATATTTTAAAAGCTAAATTAGAAATATTAGATGGTATGAATGAAGGTTATTTAATAGTAAATAATGATGATAAATATTTAAATAAATTAAAAAATACAATTAAAGTTAATTCTAAAATATTAAAAGTTAGAAATTTAAGATATGGTTTTAAACAAGAATTTGATATAGAGGATGTTCATTTTACATTTAATTCATTTAAACATCTATTAAGTGATGTTTATATAGCAATTAAAATTGGATTATTATTTAATATTAATTTAAAATTAATTAGCGAAGCAATTAATGAATATAGAACCATTGATAATAGATTAGAAATAATAGATACAAAATATAAGATAATAGATGATAGTTATAATAGTAGTTATGAGTCATTAATAGGTGGATTAAATATATTACAAAATATGGAAGAAAAAAAATTTATTATTTTAGGGGATATGTTAGAATTAGGTAAATATAGTATTAAATATCATAAAAAAGTAAACAAATATTTAAAAAAAATAAAAAATAAAGAAATTTTATTGATTGGTAATTATACAAAATTAATTAAAGGAAAGCATTTTAATGATACTGAAGAAATAATATTTTATTTAAATGAAAATTTGAAAGATAATAATATAATATATATAAAGGGAAGTCGAAAATTTAATTTAGATAAAATAAAAACACGTATTTTAACGTGTCTTTGATGATGGTGTTAATTGATCTTGTTCTAGTTTTTTATATAAATCTTTTTTGAAAACTACAATATCGTTTATTTTTGCAATTATTAAATTATAATCTCTAATACCAAAATGTAAACGAATTAATGAACATAAAGCATTTATTTTTTTACTTGTTAATTTAACATCATCATCTAATTCTAATTTGTTAGCTAATGAAGCAACCTTTTTTATACTTGAAATAGCTCTAGAATAATGATAAAGATGATTATAAGTTATACCTTTAGAAAGTAACACTTTAATAAAAGATTCATCATTAGAAAATGCTATATTAGCAGCTAATAATTCTTTTTCCGCATTATTTAAATTTCTATATTTATTACCAATAAAAGCTAATTCACGAGATCTAGATGCTAATATTTCTATTAATGTTCCACCTTGAAATGCACTTCTTAAATAATTAGAATGAGCATTAGCATCTTTTCTAATAAAAGATAACTTATCTTCATCTATTGTTCTTAAATCTTCTTTTGTTAAAACTGTTTGAAAATCAACAGAACTATCCATTTTTCTTTGCATAAACAAATTCCCCCTTCAAATACGAGTGATATAATAACATAATTTTAAAATCTTGTCAAATTAATAATTTTAATATATAATTATTTCTGGTGATTTTTGTGAAAATAAAATATGAATTAATTAAAAATTATAACAAAGCTAGATTGGGAAAGTTAAAAACAAATTATGGTACATTTGATACTCCTATGTTCATGCCGGTTGGGACCTTAGCTAATGTTAAGACTTTAACTCCCGAAGAATTATATGCATTGAATAGTGCAGTTATTTTATCTAATACATATCATTTATGGTTGAGACCTGGTGAAGATATTGTTGCTAAAGCAGGTGGATTACACAAATTCATGAATTATAATGGACCGATTTTAACAGATAGTGGAGGATTTCAAGTTTTTTCTTTAGCTAAAAAGAAAGATATAAATGAAGAAGGTGTTATTTTTAAAAGTCATATTGATGGTAAAAAATTATTTTTAACACCTGAATTATCTATTCAAATTCAAAATAAATTAGATAGTGATATTGCAATGAGTTTTGATGAATGTATTCCATATCCAGCAAGTTATGAATATGCTAAAGCAAGTACGGAAAGGACAATTAGGTGGGCTAAAAGAGGAAAAGAAGTTCATAATAATCCTAATCAATCATTATTTGGAATTGTTCAAGGTGGTGAATATGAAGATTTAAGAGAATACAGTGCTAAAGAAACTGTTAAATTAGATTTCGATGGTTATTCTATAGGTGGTACTAGTGTTGGTGAAGATAAAGACACAATGTATAAAATGATTGATTATGCTATTAAATATTTACCTATTGATAAACCAAGATATTTAATGGGAGTAGGTGAACCGATTGATTTATTAGAAGGTGTTGAACGTGGAATTGATATGTTTGATTGTGTATTACCTACTAGATTAGCTCGCCATGGTAATGCCTTTACAAGAAATGGTCGAATCAATTTAAAAAATTTAAAATATAAAGAAGATTTTAGTCCAATTGAAGATGGCTGTGATTGCTATACTTGTAAAAATTATACAAAAGCTTATATAAGACATTTAATTACTTGTGACGAAATGTTAGGTGGTAGATTATTATCTATTCATAATATAAGATTCTTAATTAAAGAAATGGAAGAAATAAGAGAATCAATAAAAAATAATACTTTTGATAATTATAAAGAAGAATTTATAAAACAATATAAAAATAGTGTTTAATCACTATTTTTTAAGTTTATACCAACCATACTACCAATTATACTTGATAGGATAGTTATAGTATACAAAATAATATTTGATATATTAAATCCTTGGTCAAAGGCTAAATAATTGAATATAAAAGATAAAATTATAATAATTAATCCAAATTTAATTCCCTCTAACCAACCTTTATTAATGCTTGTTTTGCCTAATAATAATCCCCCTATAAAAAATGAAATAAAAGGAGTTATATAAGAAAATATATTTACTATTTTAATACCTATTAAATTTATGTAGTTTAATAAAGTAATTATAAAAGTTAATCCTAATAAAATAATTATACTAATACCTAATGATTTACCTAATTTTTTTAAATATAACATTCTATCACCTAATAATTATTATGTTTATGTATAAAAAAATAGAACTTATTTCATAATGATATTAGGTGATGAAAATGTATTTTAATATAATATTTAAAACTTTAGTATTGTACTTTTATATAGCAATATGTTATAGAATAATGGGAAAAAAAGAAGTAGGACAACTAGGAATTATCGATTTGATAGTTTCTATTTTAATAGCTGAATTAGCTGCTATGAGTATTGAAGAAATAGATAGGTCAATTTTTGTTTCATTGATACCAATAGCTATATTAGTAATATTACAAATTGGATTAAGTTACATAGCTTTAAAAAGCAATAAATTTCGAAAATTTATTGATGGTAACCCTCAAGTAATTATTAATAAAGGAAAAGTTGATTTTAAACAGATGCAAAAAATCAGATATAGTTTAGATGATTTAATATCACAATTAAGAGAACAAGGTATTAAGAATATTAATGATGTTAATTACGCTATATTAGAAAATAATGGTAAATTGTCTGTTTTTAGTGACAATAATATTTATCCAATGCCTATTATAATTGATGGAACAATTGATGTAGATACAGTTAAAAATATGAAAAAAGATTTAAATTGGGTTTATGATTTATTAGATAAAAATAAAATAAAATTAGAAGATGTTTTTTATGCATTTTATACTAAAAACAAAACTTTTATAATTAAAAAAAATTGACTTGATTTTTATAAAATTGTATAATTATATTAGGTGATAGTAGATGAAAGGTTTTACATTAGCAGAACTATTAGGAGTAATAATAATATTAGGAGTAATAGCATTAATAACATATCCAGTCGTTGATAATACAATAAAAAATAATAAAGAAAAATTATATAATTCACAATTAGAAGAAATAAAATTAGCGGCAGAAAAATGGGCATATTCAAATTTGAATATGTTACCTGTTAATGAAAATGAATCTA
>CALVIQ010000085.1 GCA_944331815.1 uncultured Bacilli bacterium | reverse complement strand
TTTGCTCAAAAAGAAAGGAAAATTCATATGTCTAAAAATAATAATACACTAAATCAAAAAGAAAAGCAATACCGTCATCTAACAAAAAATGATCGTATTAAAATTGAATCATTAATTAATCAAAAAGATAAAAATGGGAAAAGACTATTTAATAATACTTATATTGCCAATTATTTAGGAGTTCATAAATCAACTATTTCAAGAGAACTTAAAAATCGAAAAAAAGAAAAAATGTATATTAGAACTGGTAAAACTAAAACTATGCCATATACAGCTCAATATGCTCAAGAAAATGCTGATTTTAAAAGAGGATTATCTAAAGGTGAATATAAATTAAGAAGAAATAAAAAACTTGCTAAATTCATAGAAGATAAAATCAAAATTGATAAATGGGCTCCTGATGCAATTGTTGGTTATATGAAAGCACACAATTATTTTGAACTAGATGGTTTTGAATCAATTACTACACCAACAATTTATAATGCTATTCGTTATGGTATTATTAATGTAAAATTAGAAGATACTAGAAGAATGAAATATAAAGCTGAGTATGAATATCATAATAAATCTGATTTACCTAAATCAAAAGCAGAATATAGTATTAATAATAGGCCTGAAGAAATCGATAAACGCCTTTATTTTGGTCATTTTGAGCTTGATACTGTTATTGGTACTAGTAAAGGAAACCATGAATGTCTAATGACTTTAACTGAAAGAAAAACTCGTTTTGAAATTATTTTTAAACTTAAAGGAAAAACTGCTGAAGAAGTTGTTAATAAATTTAATAAAATGAAAGAATTTATGAAAATTAATTATGATAAAATATTTAAATCAATTACAACTGATAATGGTACTGAATTTTCAGATTTTTTAAATATTATTAAAGATACAAAAACAAAGATATATTTTTGTCATCCATATTGTTCTGGTGAAAAAGGAACAAATGAAAAACACAATAGTATAATTAGATATTTTATTCCAAAAGGTACTCTAATAGAAAAATATTCATATAAGGATATTAATAAAATAACTGAATGGATGAATAATTATCCAAGAAAAATATTAAATTATAAAACTCCTCTTGAAGCACTTCAAGAAGAGTTTAATGATAAATCAATATTAAATAAAATTTATAAATTACAAGAAAAGATAAATTGTCTATAGATATTTATTCCAATTTCCTTTTGACATAATAATTTTATTTGTTTAAATATATATGTCGTTTTAATTACTAATTTTTCAAAAAATGAAAAATCAGTAATTAAACTCCAACAAGGTAACAAATAAAATTATAAAGTCAAAAGTTTTCTCGGCATAAAACATCATATAGACAATATATAGTTTATTCATAAAAAGTTGCACTTGACTTTTTAATTAAAAGAATCATCACATTCTCCTTTTATTAAATATATGATAAAATCATCTTCGTTTTTATATTCTATTGGTGTAAAAGAAAAAGTACCAGTTAATAATCCTTTTTTTTCAGTATATTCTTTTTTGTGTCCAATCCAAATTGCTTTATCTTTAAAGTAATTATTAAATTTATCTAAATTTATATTTTCATCAATATAATATAAAACATAATCAGTACTACCTTGTAAAACACCAGGAGCATAATAGAATTGTACATTTTTAACATTATCTGGTATTTGTTTAGGGAATACTTTAGTTAATTCATCAGAATTTACAAAAAATTTATAATATTTTGGATTAGTAACAGGATTTAAAGATATCAAAATTGAAATTATAAAAATAGCCATAAAATAATAAAAAACTTGTAAATAGATAAGTATTTTGGTAACTATTTTAATAACTTTTATTGCTTTTAAATTATCTTTTAAGTGATAACTTAATAAAAAAATTATAAAAAATATTATAAAGGGAAGATAACTTATTAATAGTGTTATTAAGATAATATTAATCGATCTAAATAATGCTTCATAAAAAAGTAGGGTACCGATTATGAAATTTATAATAACAAAAATAAATGCTAATTTGTTATTTTTTTTGATTTCTTTTAACATAAAATTTCTCCTTTGTTTTATTATAGATTATATAAAATAGCATCATTCCTAAAGTACATAATATTAAATCATCAATATCTAATACGCCAATTTTAAATATATATTGTATTATTTCAATAATAAAAATAATTATAAAAGAAATAATAAAATTTAACAAAAATTTCTTTACTTTAAATAATTCGATAATAAAATATTCTAATGGCATAAAGATTAATAAGTTACCAAATATATTAATTATAATAGAATAAATATTGCCATTATTAAATATTTCAATTATTGATTTGAAAGGAATTAAATTATAACTATTAATGGTATTATATCTTGCAAATATTACCATATTAAATAATAAAATTATATAATATATAAAAATAATACCCAAAGAAAATTTTGTAACCTTCTTTTTATCTTCTAATTTTTCAACGTAATTATTACTATATATTGAATTACCAGTAATTATAAAAATAGAAGCAATAATTATTAATGTTAATCTTATAAAATAATTTAATTCAATATTAGGATCATATTCAAATCTTAAATAAATTAAAAATGTTAAAATGGATAATATATAAAATAAAATAATTATTTTATATTGCAAATTAAATTTAGATTTTTTATTTAATTCATTATATTTAATAACTTCTTCAATATTATTTTCACCATTTAATAATTCACTTACATCAACATTTAATATTTTGGCTAAAGGGATTAATAAAGATATATCTGGTGTACCACGACCTGTTTCCCATCTTGAAACAGCTTTTTCAGTAACAAATAATTTTTGGGCTAATTCTTCTTGCGTAAGACCTAATTCTTTTCTTTTTGTTTTAATAAAATTAGATATTTTATTTATATTCATCAATACCACCTACCAATTTACAGTTGTTATCATTAATAAAGTTTGTATATTCTTTAAATGTTGTTTCATTTCTTTCACGATATATTATATTAATTATATCATTATAATTTAAAATGTCATAATATTTGCCAATACTATAATGAAATTTATCTGTTGCTCCTGCTGAGTAAGTATAAGTTTCATAATTATTATCACAATAATAATGACTATATTCATATATATCATTCATATATTTTTCTTCATCTAAATTTATGCCAAAAAATATAAAAAGTACAAACAATAATGGTAACCAACAAAAAGCTATAAATATTCCAAAGAAAATTGAAAATATTTTAATAAATTTATTTTCTTTAAAACCTATTATACACAAAATAATTATATTAGATAAAGCAAAAAGATATTGCATTATATTTTTAGTAAATAAAGAAGTTAAACAATAAATAATTAACATATTTTTATATTTAATTTTTTTTCTAAAAATAATTAATATAATTATATTAATAACGATAAGTAATAGCATAATTATTTTATATAATAATCCCATAATTATTAATTCATCTAAAATAAAATTGTAAATAACAAATAATATTACTATAATTAAAGCGTAATAATTAATTAAAAAATTTTTCATAAAATTTCATCACCTAAGATAATAATATAATAAAAAAAGATATAAGTCATCCTACGAATCATAGAGTTATATCTTTTTTTATATATTAATTTTTTATATTATCAATTTTAACTATAAATTTGTTTGAACTTTTATACCATTTATATATACTTTTTTTCTTTTCTACATATTTATTAATTTCTTCATTAGTAGCATTTTGATTTTTATCTTTAAATCTTTTTATACATCTTTTATAACAATTATCTATACATGTTCTTATTATTATTATTTTTCCTTTTAATAAATTAATATTTTTTATACAATGAAATTGAGCACAATCTATAACAATTGTTTTATTGTATTTTTTACAATAGTCTAATATATTTTGATATATTAAATCAAAATCATCACCTAAATTTGGTAGGGGATTGAATTTTGATCTAAGGTATTCACCTAATTCTTTGTTTATTCCAGTGGTTAATTGGAATAGATGCTCATTAAAAATTTCATCAGTATCAATAATTAAATGATTTTTATATTGTTTACAAAAATATGATTTACCAGATCCAGATTGACCAGTTATATTTATTATATTATCATTTGTTAGTTTTTTTTCGTATGGAGATTTATCTATCGTTAAAGAAATTAATAAATCACTTTGTATTTCTTTTAATATATCTAGTATCTCATTATAAACTGTTTCGTTCATATTTTCGTTATGTCCCGGTCTATTAAATTCTTCATAGTCTTCAATAACTTTATCAATATTATTTTTATTTACTTTATCTCTAATTATTTCAAGACAAGTATTATAACATCCTTTCATAGCTAAAGCAGATAATGTTTTATAATATGTTAATTCTGGCATATTTGACTTTTTATATAACTCCATAGTTAATTCATCAGTTACTTTTCTAGGATTTGTAACTATAATTTTATTACTTCTATAAATACCATTTGGAGTTTTATCATTTTTAACATTTAAAACTTCTGCATCATTAGGAATTATGACGTCATATAAAGTATCACCACGTGATATCCATCTTAACGCGTTTTCTTCATTGGTAAAATTTATTCCACCTTGTGTTTCCCAATCGTTACTAGTAGGATTCCATTTTTCTGCAATATTAATTTTATCTATTTTGTATTCTAGATTATTATTAGAACGAGTTCCATAAATCCATTTTAAATATTTCATAATCATCTTCCTTTTATATATTATATCATCATTTAGTATAATAAAGAAAGTGCAATATCGTAATTATTATTTTATTATAATGGTAATTTATATAATAATAAAAAAATAAAGTAGCAAAATCTTAAATTTGTGGTATAATTATTTAATTGGGAGTGATGTAATTTGAAAAAAACAAAAATTATTTGTAGCATAGGGCCATCAAGTTGTGATTATAATGTAATGGCTGAAATGGTAAAAAACGGAATGAATGTAGCAAGAATTAACTTTTCTCATGCTACACTAGAAGAAAAACAAAATGTGGTAGCATCAGTGAAAAAAGTAAGAGAAATAACTGGTGTTAATGTAGCTATATTATACGATACTAAAGGTCCAGAATTTAGAAATGGAATGCTAGAAAATGATGAAATTAAATTAATTGAAGGAAATACAATTAGAGTTGTTAAAGACAATGTTTTAGGTAATGAAGAAAGATTTACAGTAAATCATCCAAATGCAATTGATTCAATTGAGGTTGGAAATACTATATTACTAGAAAATGGTTTAATGAGTATGGAAGTTATTTCTAAAGAAGAAGATGGAATAACTTGTAAGATAACAAGTGGAGGAGTTCTTGGAAATAAAAAAAGTTTAAGTGTGCCAGGTGTTCATTTAGATATGCCATTTATTAGCAAGCAAGATGAAGAAGATATTATATATGCTTGTGAACATGAAGGTGATTTTTTAGCTTTATCTTTTGTATCAACTAGAGAAGATGTATTAAGTGCTAAAGAAATATTGAAAAAACATAATAGAGAAGACATGAAGATAATTGCTAAAATAGAAAGTACTACCGGAATTAAAAATTTAGATTCAATAGCTGAAGTAGTAGATGGAATAATGGTTGCAAGAGGTGACTTAGGTGTTGAGGCAGCAATGGAAGATTTACCAATTTTACAAAAGAAAATTATTGAATGTTGTCGTCGACATGGTAAATTTTGTATTGTAGCAACAGAAATGTTAGAATCTATGAAAAAAAATATGCGTCCAACTAGAGCTGAAGTATCTGATGTTGCTAATGCTGTTTTAAATGGTACAGATGCTGTTATGTTATCTGGAGAAACAACAATGGGTAAATTTCCTATTGAAACAGTTAAATATATGGCTAAAATTTGTGAAAATATTGAAAAATATTTGGATTGTACTATTAATACTAATTATGTTAATAGAACTATAGAAGGGATAATTGCAACTAATGTAGTGGAAACTGTTAATTTATTAGATGTTAAATTGATTGTTGCAACTACTATAAGTGGAGAAACTGCCTCATTAGTTAGTAATTTAAGACCAAATTGTTTAATTTTAGCAACATGCCCTAGTGAAACTGTAGCAAGATCTTTAGCTTTAAATTTTGGTGTATATCCAGTTGTAACTGATTTATTTGAATCAACAGATCAAATAGTAAAAGATGCTAAAATAAAAGCAACAAGTTTTATGGATTTAGAAAAAAATGATATTGTTTTAATAACTGGTGGTTTATATGATGAAAATAAAAAAGGAAAGACTAATTTCATGAAAATTGAAATGATATAGCTTTCAGGATAAAAACATGAAAAAGATTTAAAATAGTTAAAAATCCTAAATAATAAAAGGAAATTAACTATTTTTTTGACAAAAAATTTAATTCGCAAGAATATTGAAAAATCTTAAAATCTCATTTT